>JARRRH010000016.1:0-16215 GCA_037380925.1 Deltaproteobacteria bacterium
CTTTCTTAATGCCGGAAAGCCTGTTTTCGGTAGGGAACGGGATGCGTTTATACGCCGGGAACTGGAAAAGTCTCTGAAGCACATCCACGACATCCGTTTTTTTGAGGACCGGTTTCCGTCGGAGCACATGTGGCGACTTTACAACCATTTCAAGCACAGCGCTGTTTTTCTGGATATCGAAACGAGCGGCGGATACATGGGGACCGATGATATCACGGTTATCGGGTTGTACGACGGTGCGGAAACACAGACCTTTGTGAGCGGCATCAACCTCCAGGAATTTGAGGCGGCCGTAGCCCAATACGACCTGGTGGTCAGCTTCAACGGCGGCTGCTTTGACATTCCTTTCATCCGAAGGGCGTTTCCGAACATCACCCTCCCCCCTGCCCATATTGACCTGCGTTTCTTCCTAAAAAGACTTGGCTACCGGGGAGGTCTCAAGCGCATCGAGAAAGAATGCGGCCTTTGCCGCGATCTTGCCATTGCGGATATGGACGGATATGATGCGGTCAGACTCTGGCGCGCATACCAGTGGGGAGACCCATCCGCCTTGGAACTTCTTGTCCAATACAATAGGGCTGACATCGTCAACCTCAAGCCCCTGATGGAGATGGGCTACCGGCAGATGAGGAGACGGTTGCTTTACCGCGGCCGCCAAAATTCGGGGCACACGGCTCGAGAAGACAGGGGAGGAGGGGCAGCGATGTGACGGTAGTGGGTTCCCCGAAAGACTCTCCTTGTGCCTTATGCCTTACACCTTGTCTTCAAATCTCCGGATGGCGTGCTATGAGGGCGTTGATCTCGGCAAGCCGGGGGATGCCGTTCTGGGCGCCGATAGCTTGGCACTTTAAGGCAGAGGCTGCCGAGGCAAATCGCATGCATTCATGCATCCCCCAGTTCTGGAGCATGCCGAAGATATAAGCTCCGTGGTAGACATCACCGGCCCCGGTAGTGTCCACTGCGTTTGCAGGAAAGGCCTTCTGAAATACGGTCTCACCCTTATCGCTCTCACCGATGCTCCCTCCTGAGCCCAGGGTCACAATCACCACAGGCGGTCCAAGGGTCCGCAGCGCTTCAATACACTTTTCAGGCGGCTCGCCAGGCCTTAATAAAGGCTCTGCAAACCGTTCCGAGGCAATGAGCACATCAACGAGGGAAAGCAGTTCTTGGGTGCCTTCTCTCATGGTTCCCCCGTCCATCACCACAGTGAGTCCCAGAGCTTTGGCTTGCCGGGCCGCCTCTAGCGAGGCTTCCAGCATCAAGCCGTCTAAGTGGAGGATGTCGGCTTTGGAGAAAGGGGAGAGATCCACATCCTTGCTCTTCAGGTGAGGGACGCTTCCGCGATTCCAGAAGATGGTCCTTCGTCCAACCGGCTTGCTAATGGCAATAAAGGCGAACTGGGACGTATAGCCCGGCGTGACCCTGAGAAAGTGATGCTCGATTTTCTCCTTTCGAGCGCCCCTAAGATTTCACGTCCTAAGTGATCGTCGGAAACAGAGCCCAGGAAGGCCGTCTTCACCCCCAAGCGGGACAAAGTGACCAGAGCGGTGCACGCAGGGCCCCCGCACTGGCGGTGGACATCCAAAAGTTCCACCTTTTGGTCTTCAAGGGGATAGTGCGGTATGGGGCCGAGGTAATCCACACAAGCCTGACCCAAACCCACGACACGGATGGCTTCAAGGTCCCTCATGGGTCTTTGAAACTTCCCCTTAGCCGGGCTCCGCCCGAAGTTTTGCCAGCTCTTCTTCAATAATGGCAATGTGGCTATTTATCTTTTCGCTAAAAGACGATGCCGGATATTTCTCAAGCAGCGCCTTAAGTATGTTGCGGGAGGAAAGAAGAAGCGCTTCCTTTTCAGAGGGTTCCTTGGCTTGCTTGGCCATGAGGAACAGCTTTGCCGCTCGGTTTCTTTCTCGGTTAACAAGTTTTTCAACAGCCAGGGATCTCAGTGCGTCCGCCTCTGCTCCCATCATGCCATCTTCCTCCAGGGAGTCCACGTGAGCAATCACCTGGTCATATTTCTCCTCTTCCATCATCCGGGCGGCACGTTCCAGGCTCTTTTGCCGGCGGGCCCGCTTCGCGGCTTCCTCCTCATGAAAGCGCTCCTCCTCTTCTTCGACCGCCTTCATGGCTCGGTCAATCATCACTGTTTCAGGGCCTTCTTGGTTTCGTATTCTCTGGCGAAGGAGTAGAAATTTGGCCTGGTCATACCCGCTCTCTCATCGATTTGGTCCTGGAGTCCTTCATAGACTTGAGACGCTTCCGCCTTCTGGCCTAAGGCAAGATGCCATTCGATCATCTGCGCCTGAAGATAGACAAGGTCGGGATTTCCTTCCAACTTTCGCTTTATGTTTTCTCCGACCTTGAGAGCGTCGGGATACATACCCTTCCGGCCAAGAGAAAGGGCAAAAAGAAGGCCGACTTCCGGGCTGAGGGCCTCAGGACCAAAACGCTCCTCCAGTCCCAGGCAAGCCTCAATCACCGATCCATGGTCCCCAGAAAGGTAATATTGAAGAATCCTTTCTTTTTCCTGACTGAAGCGCTGAAGGGAAAGAGAAGTGGTAAAATAGTTCTCATCAATATAGCTCAGTTTCTCATAAAGCAGACGAACCTTTGCTTCTTTTTCACTTTCCGTAAGGGGGCGTTCAAGCGCCTCGTGCAAGGCTGGATAAGAAGACAAGAGGGCCAGGGCCAGGTTCCGATCCCGATCCGAGAGCGCCTCTTTTTCGATAAGATCGCTCAGGGCGGCGATCCTTGCATCGAGCGCGAGCAGCAGAAAAGACACCACCAAAGGAACAAAGAAAAGGATCAGGTTAGAAGGTTTCATGGCTATCTCCTGCGAGGGGTTCAAAGGTCCGATGAAGGAACAGGCGATCTCCCTGAATTTCGGTCAGAACAGCGACATGAGGCAGGTCGTTGCCCCTTTCCGGTTCCCCTGCATCCAAAGGAAGACCACTCTCGGGAGATACTCTCACTTGTTTCAGATCCTGTCCAGAGACAGCCTGAAGCGCGGGAAGATTAAAGACCAGATCCGCCACTTGCAAGTCTTTCTTATAGTCCCGGCTGTTCAGGAGCGCATTCACCGTGTCGATCCACAAAGGAAGGGCTCCCGATGCCCCGTAAATCGCGACGTGGTCCCCTTTCATAGCGCGGTTGTCATCATATCCCACATAGCTTGCCACAGCATACCCATGAGCCAGCCCAAGCCGGCTGGATTTTTCGTACGGCCCAGGGACGATGCCCACGAAGCTGGAGTTGGTAAATCGGTTCGATGTCCCTGTCTTGCCAAAGGCGGGGACGGAAATCTCAACGTCTTCCCCATCAAGCGACATTTTCAGTTTTATGGAGTCGTTCGCACTTCTACCGGTGCCGTTTTCCATGACCAGACGCAGGATCTCTGAGACCGAAAGCACGGTCTCGGGATGCGGTTCATACTCCCACAGGGTTTTTCCCATTCGGTCCTCAATCTTGGTGATGATGGGCGTCAAGGCAGCCACGCGTTCGTGGTCTAGGGGATAAATTTTCCCTGTGGTGATAGCCTGATAGACCAGTGCAGCCTCAAGGATGCTGATGGCATTGGCGCCGAGAGGAAAGGAGAGCACCGGATCAAGAGGCGTGGAGATCCCCATCTTCTTCGCAAGACGGATGACATAATGCAGATTCACCAACCTCTTGAAGTCACCGACTTTGTAAAGCACCTCGGGGTCATATCGGTTATGGCCGGTCAGTCTTTGATAGGCGTCTCGCATCTCGCCCTGAAGCAGGTCAACGGCCATGGCGGGGATGATACCGTCGATCCAAACAGCCTCAGGAGATAGGTTTCTGAAGATCATCGAGGCGAGCTCGGAGGGAATGGTGTAGACCGTGGAGTCTCTTTTTTCAGGGCTGTAGTATACGCTGGAAGTCCCATTTCCGTCCACATAGTAGAAGCCCCTGAGATTTTTCGACAGGAGCCGGTCCCACTCGGGAACCCGATTCTCGCCGGAGACGTCCAGAAGGTTCTGGATATCCCTGAGTTGTTTTTTCATATCGAAACTGAGCGATTGAAGCCTGGCAAAGCTGAGCTGATGTATTTGGAATTCTTCATCCTTTTCAGTGTCCAGCCACCTCTTATCCACGTTGTAATGAAGGCGGCGCAAGGCTGGCAGGGCCTCTTCCCAGCCTGCGAAGATCAAATCGGATTCAATCTCCTTCTTGGCTTCCTCGAAGGCTGTCTCCATGAGAGCCTCTCTGTCCACCACCACCCCGCAGCCGTCCCGGATCCTTTCCACATAATCGGTGTAAGATTCATCTTTTTTTCTGGTCAGCCCGAGCCCCTCGGCCACCTGCCGGAATTCGCTCATGTTGAGCCGGTCCGTGAGATGGTAGAGGAGCCAAACCGTGGCCAAGTTTTCCGATTTGCAGCCTGCCCAAGCCATGGAAACCTTTGGAGACTTGGGTTGATGATCGGGTTTCGGAACATAGAAAGTGCTTTCAAATCGGAACAAATCGGGTTTGTTGATCAGCGGGTCGAGAGGGCTCCATTTGAGTTGCAAGGCGGCCGCATAGACAATGGGTTTGAAAATTGATCCCAACTGTCGTTTTGCGTCCACAGCACGGTTGAAAAAGCGGTCAAAAAAGCCGCCGACCATGGCCTTGACCATGCCACGCTGAACCACAATGATGCCACCCTCCAACTCGGGGATTTCGGAAAGCGCGAGCCGTATCTGGCCGTTCCGTTCTCGGTCGTCCATGACTTGCACGGGGATGAGATCACCCACATGGAACCGGTTCAGAAAGTCGGGAACATGGCGGACCCCGAATACAGCCCGATCCCCGGCTTGACCCTTGAGCCAGGCCTCACCCATGGGTCTCAGGCCATCGTAGTCTATGACGCCTCCACCCTTGTCCCACGCAACGACCAGGTAAGGGTTTGGCCCCTTTTTTTCTATGTGGGTGATACGGCTCAGGAAGGGAACATCTTTTTCGTCTCTTCTAAGGCTCTTATCGGTCAGTTCATCCTGTTTTGACTGGAGGAGCGCGTTGCCGTATCCGGAGAGCTTCACATCCAGTACGGGCAGATGACGCCGGATGCTGCGCAATGCGCCCTCCTGAATTTCCTTATTGATGGAGGTATAGATCCTGATGCCGGAGGTGGCGATGTTGTCCACGCCCTGTTCCTCCAGAATGGATTTGAAATAATCCGATTCGAGTTGTTCACGAATGTAGTCGAGAATCACATTGAGCCGGTAAGTGACTTTCCCTTCCTTGAACGGGACTTCCGCTTTACGGGCCTCTTCATACTGCTCCTTCGTGATGTAGCTCATCTGGAGCATGTTTCCGAGAACATAATCCTTTCTCATTTTGGCCAGCTTTTTCGCCTCTTCTTTTTCAGCGTCCGTTTTTTTGGTAAAGGGGTTGTATCGATTCGGACTCTTGACCGACCCTGCGATGAAGGCGCACTCCGCGAGGTCAAGGTCTTCTGCTTCCTTGTCAAAAAAGTACTGTGACGCGATTCTCAGCCCCCGCCCGAAACCGGTCACGAAGAACTGATTGGCATACATTTCGAGAATTTCTTCCTTGGAATATTCCTTTTCCAGGAGAATGGCCTGCATCAGTTCCTTGATCTTGGCCTTCAGCGATCTTCTCTCCCGCTTAAAGACGTTCTTTGCTGTTTGCTGGGTGATGGTGCTCCCCCCCTGTATCACCTTGCCCGCCCTGATATTGACTTCCAGTGCCCTGATGATCGCCTTGACATCGAACCCGGGATGGCTGAAGAAATTCTTGTCTTCAGTGGAGATCAGGGCTTTGATGAAGGCGGGCGGGATGTCGACATAGTGGATATACTTCCGATGTAACCTTTCGAAAAAGACGCCGACAATATTTTCACCATCATCGTAATAGACCGGGCTTTCAGAAAAGATGATGTTGTCGATGATGCCTCTTTCTATTCGCCCGGAAGCTTCCCTGGAGACTTCTACATAAACGAAGACAAAGGAGGCTGCTGCCGCAAGAAAGAGAAAAGCCGCCGAAAGAACAAGGATATAGGTGGTGCTTCGCTTCATAAATTTAATAGTCTAGACCTATAGCCCCTGTGGATCAAGCCCGAAATGGCCTATCAATCCGAGCAGTCCTCTATAGGGCATCGGCCAGTTCCCCTGAAAGCAGTTTCTCCCTGAGAATGGCTTTGAGGTCCATCCCCTTCATTCGCAAGCCCTTTCGGCCGTATTTCATGTTGGCTTCGATAAGGTACCATTTACCCTTGTGGCCAATGAGGTCAAGCCCCACATCGTTCAAACGGCATTTTCGAGCTGCATCTTGAGCCAGCTCAAGGGCCTCTGCCGGAATATCATCGAACTGAACGGATGCCCCTTGAGAAAGGTTGGTTCGAAACTCTCCCGGTCTTCTCCTCCGCCAATAAGCCAGCAAAGGTTTGTAGTTGATTAGAATGACCCGCAAGTCACGGTCGTGGGGCAGGTAATCCTGGATATAGGCCACCTTGGTCAGGCCCAGGTAGGATTGGAGCTGCTCCTCGTCCAGGATTTTGAAAACACCTCTTCCCCGTGCCGAAGCCCTCGGCAGTTTTGCAATAAAAGGAAAAGAGAAGTCTTTCCGGATATCCTTGTGGTGGCGCGAGTAATACACCCTGGTTCGAGGATGGGGAATGTCCAGCATGCAAAAGAGAGTGCTCTGCTTGATTTTTTCATCAGCATAGAGGTAGGTCTCCAGACTTGGAAAAATTCGTTTACCCAATGTGGTAAAAAACTGGGCGTAATGGAGGGTAGGGTACAGGATCAGGTTGGAGTTGAAGATCAGAGCCCTTTCGTGGGCTGAATAGTCGTAGAAGTTGGGCTTGACCCCCAGTGTCATCACCTCCGGAATACCAAGCAGCCTGCTTCCCAGCGCCACGTAGGGTTTGTCCTTCGGGCTCTTGCGCATGGGTCGGATCCGAGTACTCCTTCCTGGGAGGCTGCTGGAAAACCCGCATCCCCCCGCAAAGGCGGGATTTCGCAAGCTCAAGGGGCGTTGCACAGGGTACGCTGGCTGAGGCGTAGGGCGCAGGGCATAGGGCAAGAGACCTAAAAGATTGCTTGGTTATTAACCCTGAGCCTTACGCCTTGAGCCTTAGGCCTGCGATATCGTGCGGGCTTCGGAAAGCCACTGCAACACGGTTTTCGCCTTCTCTCTTGCCAAGGTCATCACCTCCTGGAGGTCCAGCGTCAGCAAGTGCCGGTTCTCCATGACCAGTCGCCCGTTAATAATGGAGTGGCTCACGTCATGGCCTTTTGCCGCATAGACCAGGTGGGAATAAGGATTGTACATGGGAGTCAGGTGGGGCTTCCGGGTGTCCACAACAATGATATCCGCCTTTTTGCCTTTTTCAAGAATTCCGATGCGGTCTCCAAAGCCCAAAGCTTTGGCTCCGTTAGTTGTGGCCATCCTCAGTACGGTCAAGGCGTCCAGCACCGTAGGGTCCATGGTCCGGACCTTGTGAAGTTTTGCCGCCGTATCCATCTCAGCGAAAAGGTCCAGGTTGTTGTTTGAGGCGCACCCATCCGTTCCCAAAGCCACAGTCACGCCCCGGGCGAGAAGCCGGGACACGGGAGAAACGCCTGAAGCAAGTTTCATATTGCTTTCAGGGTTGTTGACCACTTTCACCTCGTGTGTTGCGATTTTATCCATTTCCGATTCGTTCAGGTGAACGCAGTGATCTGCAATGAGATGGGGGCCCAGGATTCCAAGGGATTCCAAGTGCTCAAAGGGGCGCCTGCCGTATTTCTCTCCAACCACTTCGATCTCCGAAGCGGTCTCAGCCACGTGGAGTATGAGGGGGACCTCATATTTCAAGGCCAGTTCGTTTGCAGCGGTCAAGAGTTGGGGACTGCAGGTGTAAACCGCGTGGGGTTCAACGGCTATGGAGATCAGGGGGTCGTGCCGCCATTTCTGGATGAGCGATTCCGTGTACGCAAGCCCTGCATCCATGGGCCCGTAATTGGGAGAAGGGAAATCGTATAGGACCTCACCTGCCAGACATCGCATGCCCGCTTCCTGAGCCGCCTTGGCCACTTCGTCTTCGAAAAGGTACATGTCACAAAAGGTAGTGGTCCCGGACAGAATCATCTCCGCACAGGCCAGCAGCGTTCCCACGCGAACGAAATCTGCATCTATGCGGCTCTCCACGGGAAAAATGTAGTTGTTCAACCACTCCATGAGGGGTAGATCATCGGCAAGTCCCCTGAAGAGGGTCATGGCGGCATGGGTGTGGCCGTTGATCAAACCAGGAAGGACCAGACCCCCTTTGGCGTCGATCACTTTGGCGGCCCGGGCGTTCCGGGCCTCCCCCATGCCCATATCCTCTATCCTATCCTCTTTCACCCCCACATAGCCGGGCTTCAATATGGACCCTTCCGTGTCCATGGTCAGGATGAAGCCGTTTTTTATGAGCAGGTCAAAATCGTCCATCCCTGTCATCCTCCCACCCATTGACCGAAAGAGCCGGAAAGCCTATCCTGGCAGGGCCCCCACAACCTTCTCCCATAAAAAGGTCAGCTTCTGCCCTGCCTTTCGGGCGTTGGCGATGACCGCGTCGATGGAGGTCTTCTCCATGCAATCGGGCAGATTGACATTGGTGATCGCCACGATCACCAGGACCTTGAGACCGCAGTGAACGGCTACGATCACCTCGGGGACCGTGGACATGCCCACCGCATCGGCGCCGATCATCCTCAAGAAACGGGTCTCCGCAGGGGTTTCCAGGCTCGGCCCAAGAATACCTGCATAGATCCCCTCCCTAAGATGAATGGCGGACTCCAAGGCTTTTCTCCTGGCAAGGGCGATTAAGCCGGCATCATACACCTCAGACATATCCGGAAAACGGGGTCCGAACTTATCCAGATTGGGTCCGATTAAGGGATTGTTTCCGGTCAGATTGATGTGATCCGTCACGATCATCAAGTCCGCAGACTCAAAATAAGGATTGAGACCTCCGGCAGCGCTCGAAATAAGGAGAACCTCCACGCCGAGCTCAGACATGACCCGGATTGGAAAGGTCACCTCTTGAGGTGAGTAGCCTTCATAGGCGTGAAATCTTCCTTCCATGGCGATCACCGCCCTGCCGGCGAGCCGGCCACAGGCGAGTGTGCCCCGGTGCCCTTGAGCTGTGGAGCGCGGGAAGTGGGGGATTTCCGAATAGGGAATGCGGATATCCATGTCTATTTTTTGGGTCAGATCGGTCAGGCCCGTTCCTGTGATAAGGCCCACTGTGGGTGCCACACCGGCTTTGGAAACCAAAAACGAAGCTGTTTCTCGGATCTTTTCAAGCATAGCCAGTGTCTCCCCTCCCTACATTGTCGATTTTCGATTTGGGATTGGCTGTAAGCCCATTCCTCAATCTGCAATCGAAAATCGGCAATCCCCTGGATACCACAAAAGGACAAAAAATTCAAAGCCATAACTCGAGGAATTGCGGACGGAGTGCCCGGTCCGGGCATGAGTGCTTTTTGCCCTTGACCTCTGTCTTTACAGCTTAATATAAAGATCTTTTCAATTTGGGTACACACTTTTTCATAAGCCCGTCACGATTGCGGGCTTCCGCCACGGCAATGAAAATTGACCTTCATATCCACTCCAACACTTCAGACGGCCGAATGCCTTTGGAAAGCATTTTTGAGGAGGCCCACAGGAGGGAGATCCGCCTCATTTCCATTACCGACCACGACGCCGTCGATGCCCAGGAGTCAGCAAAACAGCTGGCCCACCGACACGGGATGGCCTATATTTACGGACTGGAGCTCAATATCACCTTCTCTCATCCCGGTTTCAGGAAAGGCAAGGGCGTCTCCCTGGATTTGCTTGCCTACGGGTTTGACATCCACAACCGGCCCCTGGTCAAGAAGCTCCGGGATCTCAAGGCCTACAGAGAAAAAAGGGCGGAGCTGATCCTTGAAAAAATCAACGCGGAACTGCTAGAGGAAAAACGCGGACCCCTCACTCACAGAGACCTGGAGGCCATTCAGGGAGCGGTGGATGGAACGTTTGGGCGTCCCCATATTGCGGCCCACATGGTGGAAAAAGGGCTCGTGGTAGATACACAGGAGGCCTTTGACCGATACCTGGTAAAGTGCAATGTTCCCAAGATGCCGGTATCCTTGCCTGAAGCATCGGAGCTGATCCGCAAAGCGGGGGGCAAGCTCCTGTTGGCCCACCCTAACCATCCCAGGGGCACCTCTCTCATAGCGCTCACGCCCTCCCTAAAGGAGCAGCAAGAAATCATAGAACAAACCATGCTGCCTCTTATTGACGGTGTAGAATGCTGGCACTCGGCCCACGATGCGGAAACAACGGCATCCTATATCGATTTTGCCAAGAAACGGGGCCTTATGGTAAGCGGCGGTTCGGATTGCCATCAAAACCCCGTGCTCATGGGCACAGTGAATGTACCGCCCTGGGTAGCGAAACAGTTCGGTTTTGATTTGGAGCCGTAGACCATGTCTTCCCTGATCGAAGATCTTTTGGACCCGAGCAACCTTCCTGAAGAGTCCCGAAGTGTTTCTCTGGTTCAAACCCACATTTCCATGGTTTTTGTGGCGGACAAATACGTCTACAAAATCAAGAAGCCTGTAGACTTCGGTTTCCTGGATTTTCGCACGTTGGAGAAAAGAGCCTACTACTGTCTCCAGGAAGTGGCGCTGAACCGGCGGCTTGCAAGGGACATCTATCTCGATGTCCTTCCCGTCCGGTTTGACGGCAAGCGGTATAGCATGCGCGCCAAAACAGGAGAAATCGTGGAACATGCGGTGAAGATGGTGCGGGTTCCCGAAGAGAAGCTCATGATATCGGTCTTTGAAAGAGGAGATCTCAGAGGAGAGCATCTCCTGAACCTTGCCCGGGTCCTGGCCCGCTTCCACAGCCATGCCCGCACGTCCCCTGAAATTGCAGCTTACGGCGAGGCGGAAAATTTCAAGGTGAATACGGACGAAAACTTCCAGCAGGTCTGGAAATATGTGGCCACAACCCTGGAGAGGCCCGTCTTCGAGGCCCTGCGAGAATGGACAGAGACCTTCTATCAGTCCAATCAATACCTATTTCCCAAGAGAATAAGGTCCGGGAGAATTCGGGACTGTCACGGAGATCTCCATATGGAGCACGTCTGTTTCACGGAAAGTATTCAAATCATCGACTGCATCGAGTTCAACGATCGCTTCCGCTACAGTGACACCATCGCCGACATCGCTTTCCTTCTCATGGATCTGGACTATCATGGGGGAGAAGACTTTTCCAGGTTCCTATGGAAAGCTTATAAGAGGGAGGCCCATGAAAAAGACGTCGAGCCTTTGCTGAACTTTTATAAGGTCTACCGCGCTTTTGTTAGGGGAAAGGTCAACAGTTTCCGGTTGGATGACGAAGGTATTGGAGAGAAGGAGAAAGAGGAGGCCATCGCACGGGCCAAGAGGTACTTTGAATTGGCCTTTTCCTATATCCGAAGGGAGGACGGTTGAGAATCCTCAGCCTCATGGAAAAAGTGAGGGGATCAGCCTAAGTGTGCTATACTGTGGGCGTTTGTTCAAAATAGATCGCCAAAAATTTAGACAGGAGTTGCGCTGATGAGGGAACCTTTTATAACCTATATGAGCCAGGCGCTGGGCGATGACACCGTGCTCATCGCCTGCGGATTGCCGGCATCCTACAAGACGGAAACCACGGAGGTTATTGCCAAGCTCAAGGGTTACACCATTTTGCGTACCGACTTGATTCGTCTGGAGGTCCTCAAAGATGAAGATATTTTCGATGAAAAGGTGGCCTCCAACATGGATAAACGAAAACAGGTCTATGATGAAATGTTTCGCATGGCCCATGAGCTTGCCGCCAATGGAAAAAGCGTGATTCTTGATGCCACCTTTGTGACCCAGGCCCTCAGGAGACGGGCTGCCGAAGTGGCGGCAAAGCACGGGAAAACTCTGGTGATCCAGCAGACCCAGTGCCCTCGGGAGGTATCTCTCCGCCGCATATCCGAGAGGACCAAAGAGAATTATGAATCCAACGCCCTCACGGAGCAGGCTTACCTGAACAACCAAAGAAAGTTTGAGCCCGTGGACTTAGAAGATCTTAAGGGGCGTTATCCGGCCCTCAACATTGTCCATCTTCTGGTGGATACCAGCTCGGATTTGGAAGAGGCTTGGAGGGTAATAGGCAAGCGTTCGGTATGAAAGACCAAGTGGCCATGCTGAAAGAGCGCATTCAGGCTGCCAGGGGGGAGATTCCCGCTGACCTGGTTCTGAAAGGGGGCAGGGTGGTGAATGTTTTTGCCGGCACTGTCCAGGAACGGGATGTGGCCGTTCACAGCGGGCGGGTTGTGGGTTTGGGCAAGGCTTATCACGGCAAACTGGAGGAGGATGTTTCAGGGAAATGGGTGGTTCCCGGACTGATTGACGGCCACCTTCATATTGAAAGCAGCATGATGCTGCCTTCCAGGCTGGCCCAGGCACTAATTCCCCACGGGACCACGGCCATCGTATCCGACCCCCATGAGATAGCCAACGTCATGGGCGTTGAAGGCATACGATTTCTCATAGAAGAAAGTGAAGGCATTCCCCTGGATATCTTTTTCATGGCCCCTTCCTGCGTGCCTGCGACCCATCTTGAAACTTCCGGCGCTACAGTCAGCCTGTCCGACCTGGAGACCCTCAAGCGAGCAGCGCGGATTCTGGGCCTAGCTGAAATGATGAACTATCCGGGCCTCCTCATGGGGGATATCCATGTCCTGGAAAAGATCGTCCTTTTTGCCGACAAAGTGATCGACGGCCATGGTCCGGGGCTGACCGGTCCTGATCTCCAGGCCTATGTTTCTGCGGGCGTAAGCTCCGACCATGAGACCTCGGATTCGGAAGAAGCGGTGGAAAAGCTTGAAAGCGGCATGCGGGTGATGATCCGTGAAGGGTCCGGAGCCAAGAATCTTGACGCTCTTCTGCCCTTGGTAAACCAAAAAAACGCCCGCAGGTTTTGTTTTGTTTCCGACGACCTGCACCCCCGAGATCTCCTCACACGGGGACACATGGATCACATGATCCGGCGGGCGATCCAGAAGGGCCTTGACCCTGTAACCGCTGTTCAGCTGGCGACCCTCAATCCGGCAGAACACTTTGGCCTGAAGCGAAGGGGGGCTGTGGGACCCGGCTACCAAGCCGACCTGGTCATTCTCGGGGACATCGAAACCTTTGCCGTTGAGCGGGTATTCAAGCGGGGCTCCCCTGTCTTCGATCACAGCGGTCTTAAGACATTCCCCTGCCATGAGGATCGATCCATTCCCCAATGGCCTCTTAAGGTCGCACCTGTGTCGCCGGGGAGTTTTCGGATCTTGCAGGAAGGCGCGTTAGCCCGGGTCATCCAGCTCATACCAGGGCAAATCCTGACGGGCATGCTTCTTGAGCCGGTTGCATCCCGGGACGGCTGGGTGTCAACCCATACGGACCGGGACATCTTGAAGCTCGCGGTTGTGGAGCGCCACCAAGGCAGTGGCAGGATCGGCCTGGGTTTGGTGAAGGGCTTTGGTTTGAAAGCAGGGGCCCTGGCTTCGTCCGTGGCCCATGATTCCCACAACATCATAGCTGTCGGCGTGGAGGACCGGGACTTGTGCACCGCCGTGAAGGAGGTGTGCCGAATGGGCGGCGGCATGGCTGTTGCCGGGGGAGACCAGGTGCTGGCCAGGACACCGCTCCCGGTTGCCGGGCTTATGTCTCTGGAGACGCTGGAGAACCTGGCCCGTCAACTGGAGGATTTGAACCTCGGAGCCGGGTCCCTGGGATGTGCTCTTTCAGACCCATTCATGGCCCTGTCTTTCCTGGCTCTGCCGGTAGTTCCGGAACTCAAGCTCACGGACAGGGGTCTCGTGGACGTCCGTCGCTTTAAGCGGGTACCCCTCTTTACCGATCAGGGCGAGCCCCTTCATTGAGGGCAACTCAAATAGGTATATTCACCTTGCCGAAAACACAGCAAGAATTCACAAGACGGGTTATGAGAGGGCAGGGTGGGGGCCTTTGGACAAGGAAGAATGGCTATGTCATTGACTTCTATAGGAATCCTTTACAAATACCGTTTTGAGCCGGCAAGAACCGAGGCTGAAAAGGTCGCAAAATGGCTCAAGGCCAGGGGCATTGCCGCCTTTGCCAAGGAAATGGGACCGGTGGGGAAGATGGACGCCTGCTTCGAGGCTCCAGCCGATATCCCCCGGGATGTGCAACTTTTTATCGTTCTGGGAGGAGACGGAACCCTGCTCGGCGCAGCGCGAAGGGTGGTCCATTTCGGAGTGCCCATTTTGGGCGTGAATCTGGGCGGACTGGGCTTTCTCACTGAAATTCCCATCAAGGGACTCTATCGTGCACTGGAGATGATGCTCAAAAACCAGCTCGAAGTGGAAAGCCGGTTGATGCTCGAGACCAAGGTCCTGCGCAGCGGAAAAGAGGCCTGCCGCTTTTCAGTGCTCAACGATGTGGTCATTAATAAAGGCGTCCTGGCCAGGATTATTGACCTGGACGTGTACATCAATGACGAATTTCTCACAACATTCCGGGCCGATGGCCTCATTGTTGCCACGCCCACAGGATCAACCGCCTACAACCTGTCAGCAGGGGGGCCCGTGCTTTACCCCACCATGGAGACCTTTATCCTCACGCCCATATGTCCTTTCACCTTAGCGAACCGGCCGATTATTTTGCCCGATTCTCACACTGTGTCCATCAAGTTGGCCAAGGAGCGCGAAGGCGAGCTGGTGAGTCTCACTTTTGACGGGCAGGTGGGGTTCGATCTCAATCATCGGGACGAAGTTCTCATCTATACCTCTGAGAAGAAGGCGAAACTGATCAAATCACCGGCTCAAAGCTATTTTGAAATCCTCAGAGAGAAACTCAGCTGGGGAGGAAGCACCTTCAAGGGGAAAAATGGAGACCACGAAACGCCTTTATCGGGTTGACCGAGAGGACATTGCCTATCTGAGGGGGATTATCGAGTCTTATGACGGCATGGCTGTTGTAAGAACCGTGGACCCCCATGAAGCCGTCATCGAATTGTTGGTGGCCCCAGGCTGCCAGAACTCTCTTTCTGATCTGTTGAAGGACCTGGGAAATCGGGAAGCACTCAGCCTGACCCCCTGGGTGCCAGAAAAAGAAAAAGAGAATTTTTTGCGGCGCCGCTACTACACGGCCGTCATGGGGTGCCAGATGAACGATTATGACTCAGATTATTTGGGCCAAGTCCTTCAAAATGAGGGCTATCTGCCTGCGAAGGATCCAAAGGAGGCGGATCTCATTTTGATCAACACGTGCACGGTCCGGGCCAAGGCTGAGCACAAGGCGTATAGCCTTCTGGGCCGCATGGCCGCTATAAAAAGGAAGCGCCCCGGCACGATTCTCGGCATGGTAGGGTGCATGGCACAACAAAAGGGCCCGACCTTGCTGGAGGAATTTCCGGATCTGGACTTGGTCCTGGGCACCCGGGAAATTCGTAACATAGGGGCCTTCCTGGCCAAAATCCAAAGTAAGGGAGGAAGGGTGGCGGCCACGGCACTCCAAGGAGGCCCGCTTCCTTTCGTGAATCGACCAGGGTACTTCTCGGGCAGGGTCAGCAGCTTTGTGTCCATCATGCAGGGTTGCGACAATTTTTGCACCTACTGCGTGGTTCCCTACGTGAGGGGAAGGGAGGTCAGCCGGCCGCCTGAAGAGATCACCCAAGAAGTGACGTGCCTCGTTCAGCAGGGGGTTCAGGAGGTGACCCTTCTGGGCCAAAATGTGAACTCCTACACTTACGGTGAAGAGAGGCGCGCCGGGTTTCCCCGATTACTCCGAGCTTTGGACCGGGTTGACGGCCTGAAGAGAATGCGCTTCACTACTTCTCACCCAAAAGACCTTTCCCCGGAGCTCATCCAGTGTTTTGGGGAATTAGAACATCTTTGTCCCCACATCCACCTGCCTTTTCAGTCAGGATCGGACCGGATTCTCCATACCATGAGAAGGGGTTACACACGAGAGACTTACATGGCACTGGTGGAGAAAATCAGAGACGCGCGGCCGGATATCGCAGTCACGGCTGATGTGATGGTAGGATTTCCCGGGGAGTCGGAAGAAGACTTCGAACTGACCCTGGATCTTATCAGAAAAATACAATTTGATATGCTCTTCTCTTTCAAGTATTCTGACAGAAAAGGCACCTATGCGGCGACGATAAAGGGAAAAATCCCTGATCCGG
>JARRRH010000017.1:0-2686 GCA_037380925.1 Deltaproteobacteria bacterium
GCCTCTGCCCGATTACACTCATGTCTTTTATGTGGACCAGAAGCCCAAAGTGTTTGATGCCAAGATACTGCCTGATGACACGTATTACTCAGACACGGACACGGAACCTAACTGGGGCACTTTCCTGCTCGTGGGCCTGAACACAGGGGGCAAGCACATCCAGGTTCAGGATGACTTTGACTACGACAACGACGTGGAGTCCACGGAAATCCGACACTTCTACCCCACTTACATATGCATGGATGTCACGGAACCCAGGGAGCCCAAGCTTCTCTGGGAGAGAAGCTACGCGAACCTGCAGATGACCACCTCCGTTCCTGCCATTATTCGAGTCGGGGATCAGTGGTTTGCTGTTTTCGGCTCCGGCCCCAGCGACTATGACGGCAGCAGCGGCCAAAACGGCTACGTCTTTGCGGTGGATTTGCTGACAGGAGACCCTTATGCCAGCGGAGGTAATGATTCCCTGTTTGTGACCGGGGAGTCCAATGCCTTTTTGAATTCACCCGTGACCATCGACGTAAACATGAACTTCAATGTGGATGCGGTTTATTTCGGGGAGTCCTATCTCCAGGGAGGCACTTGGAAGGGCAAGCTTTACAAGGTCACCATTCCCTTGGCCGACTCCAGCGGTCTCTACGATGACAGCGATGTGGCCAATTACTCGGACAACCCTCTGGACGGCGCCAACCCATGGCTCTTTTCCGCGCTGTTTAATGCCACCCGGCCGATTACCACTTCCGTGGCCCTCAGCCGAGACGGTTTGGGCAATCTGTGGATCTATGGGGGTACGGGCCGATATATGAGCGACGAGGACAAAATCGACACAGACACCCAGTACCTGTTCGGCCTGAAAGACCCCTTCTACAACAAACAGCACTCGCCAACGGGCTATTACGGCGACGACTACTACCACAGTTACAGCAGCGCCCTGGAGTTGTCCATGTCCGATATGCTGGACGCGGATATCTATGCGGTGACTACGAGTGGTGACGTCTATGACACCGGCACCGGCAACAGTGTGGGCTACTACACGGACCTTGTGGCTTTGGCACGAACCACGAACGGTTGGTTCAGAAGCCTCACCACCCCGAAAGAAAGGGTCCTGCAAAAGCCTTCCATTCTCGGCGGCATCGTCTTTTTCCCTTCTTTCGTGCCCAATGAGGACATTTGTTCCTGCGGCGGGGAGAGCTACCTCTATGGCTTGTACTTTGAAACCGGCACAGCCTGGTACGAGCCCGTTTTTAAAGACGGGACCACAACCATGACACTGAACGGCCAGACCTATACGGTGGCCACCGACAGCGTGTACCTCGGCTCGGGTAAAGCGTCTAGCCTTGGAATCCATGTGGGACTGGGCGAGGACGCCACGGGTTTTGTCCAGCAAAGCACCGGCAATGTTCTTGACGAACTTCTAAACCCGGCACTAAACGTCAAGAGCGGCCTCAGATCATGGCAAGAAAAATAATAGGGAGGGATGGTCCATGCAAACATTCTTCAAGGATCAATACACGAGGCGCATTTTCTTGTGGCTCGCCCTTCTGGTCCTGCTCCTCGTGTTGCTTTTCAACCCGGCTGTCGGTTTTGGAGGCGCAGCGGAGGAGGGCATGGTCAGAACCGGGATTGTGGAGATCCGCGGGAAGACCTCTGACACCATCATCGTGGGAGAGCGCCATTTTCTGGTTTCCGAATCTACCCGGATACTAGACATCAACGGAAAAGAGATCCCCCTGATCGATCTGCGGGTTCCCTGCGAGGCGGAACTCAAGTACCGCTTGATTGTGGATAAGAAACCCGTAAGCCTCCAAGTGACGGTCAAAAGACTTTTTCCTCACTCGAGCATGGACTACATGTTTCAGGTGCGTGAGTACTAGCGCCAGGATCATATATTCGCATCCCATTTCGCTTTTGCGGCGGCGGCTTGCTCCANNNGAGACCTGTTTTTCTTCCTTTTAGCCCGATTTCGGCATTTTCCCCAAAAGACCTCCCCTGCCTTGACACGCCCCAGATGACGATTAATATCACTATAGTAGGATTAATTTTAATATATATTAAATTTGCCGGACTTGTGAGCCGGATGAAGGACAGGAAATGCACACAAAAGCCGAATTTTTAACCGGTTCTCGAATTGAAATAACGGAAGATCGGCTGAAAGTTTTTCTCAAGGATATTTTCAAAGACGGTTCCGTCTCTGAATTCTCCCATAGCAAAGGGTTGCCGTACAGTCTCGTCTATAACTTGGTCCACGGTCGCATCAGCTCCCTCTCAGCCAGGGACTACAGAATTATTTTTGGAGAGGATCCCCCTCAGGAGGATGTAACGCGGGTGGACGGCGCATTCTTCAGGGGGATGGTGAGTCTCTGGCTTTTTCTCCACCCCGACGTCACTGAGGTAGATCTCTATAGAGAGCTTTATTCGGAAAAAGCCCCCGGAAAGGTGGATTATAGGATTTTTACCGGCAAAACCAAGACCGTGGATGCGAGACTTGAAAAAATCATGGAGGACAAATTCCACGCCCAGGCCCTGAGCACGGAAAGAATCCGAGACTGGATAGAAGAGTTGGAGGAAATCCAGGCCGACGCCCGAGTGGATTATGAGAAGGTCAAGCCCCTCTTGGCCTATTTGAAAGAGAAATTGGGCATAAACCCGTCACGAATGCTCAAACAGCAGGTCAGCCGATACGAATCAG
>JARRRH010000017.1:2728-15581 GCA_037380925.1 Deltaproteobacteria bacterium
GAGATCTATTCAAGAGCTTTAGAATTCAAGCAGCGTGTTGAAAAAGCACTGGAGTCCGGTTCAAGGTTCGAGAAGGAAAAGCTTCGCGAGGAAATTTATCGCTCCAGGCAAGGGCTCATCCTGTTTTCTGAATTGGAAGATATCCTGAGGTTACTCACAAAATACGGCAAAAAAAGCTCTAAGCGATACTTGGGCAGGGCCATAAGCACGTATAAAAAGGGGAAACTCAACCGAATTGCAGCCTGGAGGGCACGGAGAATCAAGGCGGACTGGAGGCGCTTTATCCAACAAAAGCCTGACGTCCCCCTGATGGAACTTCCTGCAGAAGATTTCAAAGCCCAACTTCTCCAACTTCTCTATGTTTTGAAGTTCCGACTGCTCAACCGGCTCATTCAGGAGGGAGGACAAGGTTACGAACAAGCCGTGTTGATGCCCTCTCTTCCGGCAACAGTGAGGGATAGAACGGCACGGGCCGACCTTACGAAAATGGATGAAGCCGCGACCATACTGAATATGGATGGCAAAGCCTTTGACTTAATGGTAGCCAGACACAGCGCGCTTTTAAGGAAAGTGCGCCGGGATGCTGATGCAGCAAACCTGCCTATGACGCGGGGCCGATCAGAACGGGACCACAAGGATTTAAAGGTATTGGTCGCAAACAGCCTCTCACTGACCGCATAGGACGATTCACCGTAAGGCTTGAGCGATACGTCGTCGTACCGAATGTCCACATTTCCCTCAAGAACCCTTTCCAGCAAATCCCTCATGCTGTAAACAAAGAACTTCTTCACATCCTCCTTGGATTCTGCTTTGTTGATTTTTTGCCTGAAGCGGGGAAGGTATTCGTTTTCATACTTGGTGAAAGAAAGTCTCTCAGTCATGACAAATCCTCCCTTCTTGATGTATAAACGCCGTTGGTTGAATCCAAAGGGACCATGTCCCCCGCGGCCTCCTGTTAAGCCAACGGAAATAAAGGCTTTTCACCTGTCGAAATCATGTGATTTCCAACAATCCTGCGGATATTTCAACATAAGTGGAGAACCCGTGAAAGTCAATCCTCCAGGAACTGTTGCCAAATCACATGGCCTAGATGATTAAGCGGGTTCTCATGTCTTTCCCGAAATGTCTGTCGAAGATCCCACGGTATTATGGCGGGGGTGGAACACCTTTCCCAAAGGGCTTGCCTTTACCGGAAAAATGATTCAGGCTATAATGCGTTGTTATCTTTTGACACGGAGGTAGACAAAATTGAGAAGTCCTATGAAAGTGGTGCTTGTTCTACTGCTCGCTGCGTTCACATGGATAGGAACTTTTTCCACGGCACGGGCTGCAGTGGATTGGGAAGAGATCAAGGAACTGAGCCTGGAGAAGCCACCGCTGGATATTGCTGCATCCCTCAATGGTGATTTCATCTTCGTTCTGGTTCCGGGAGCCGTCCTTGTTTACGGCGAAAAAGAGGATAGGCCCATGAACCGAATCCCTCTTGATCAGGGGTTTGACAGAGTCACCTGGTCCGAAAAGAACAAAACCTTGATTTTGACCAGTACGTCCTCGAAGACTGTCAAGCTTCTCAGGCTGGAAGAGATCTATAGACTTGACGTTTCAGGCCTGCCTTTCAAGGGTGGGCCGGATGCCCCGGTCACGATGGTGGTTTTCAGTGATTATCAGTGACCTTACTGCGCGCGGCTCGATCCGCTCCTCCAACAGGTGTTGGACAAATATCCAAAGGAAGTCAAATTCGTGGTAAAGCACTTTCCGCTCCGAAGCCATCGATTTGCGAGAAAGGCTGCAGCAGCGGCCCTCGCAGCCAAGGAGCAGGGAAAATTCTGGGAGTTTCATGAAAAGCTCATAGAAAACCATAACAGCATTGACGAAAACAAGATTCAGCAGATCGCCACAGAACTCAGCCTTGACATGCAACAATTTACGCGAGACATGAATTCTGCTCCAGTGAACGACCTTATTGTGAGGGATTTACGGGACGGCCGGGCAGTGGGGATCCGGGGCATACCCACAGTTTTGGTGAACGGCAGAATCGTTGCCAAGCCCAGCCCTCAGAACTTGGAAGAAATTATTGCAAAGGTATTGAGCAAAAGCAGACCAAGGTAAGGCGAAGCATGTGAGCTACTTTTTTTCCTGGGTAGCGCTTTTTTCGTCTTCCACGATTTGCTCGTATCTCTGCGTCTGCCTGTCAGCGATCCTGTCCGCATCCTTTTTCGCCTTGTGGTACTGCCTCACCGCACGATTGCCGGTCACTTCGTCTACAGCCTTTTTGCCGCTGTCGCATGCGCCGACTATCACCAATAAGGCAAATCCCATCGTGATATTCAACAGGAATCGGTAGCCTTTGGCATTTTTCATGTTGTGGGTTCTCCTTGTGCCGAGACGTCCATCCTTCATCAAGATACGTCCTGATATTTTACCCCATCCAATCAAAACAGGCAAATGCCCATCCTTCGCAAAAACCGGCAGCGCCGGGTGTGTCAATCGATCGCCCGACCAAAACGCGTTCCGGCCAAGACTACATGATCTTTCTCGCTGAGAGTGAGCCTCCTCCTGCAGAGCGGGAGGTATCAGGTGACCCCCCACCCATGGGGGCTCAGGGAGGTGGCCTTTTCTGAAGTGACTGGTGAGAGGGTGCCGTCTTTTCGTGACTTATCTCTGGGGGAAACCGCAGCCCTGAGCCTGTCGAAGGGAATGCGGAGGGGGCAGAACTCCCCCGGAGGTAAGTCACAGAAAAGACCAGCCCGGAGCCTCGGAGCGAAAGAAAAGGCTTCCTCACTGAGCATGGCCTCATCATTCAACAAATACCAGCTCTTCTAGACCCCGGATCGGTAGAACCTGTCCGGGTCCTCTACCAGAGGTGGAAGGCTTAGCGACAACTAAGAGAACCTTTCAGGCATATCTTGACGTTGCCTTCCTTGTCTCCTATAGTCCTCAATATTCATTTCTCTGTTGTACAGGAGCTTCCATGGAAAGTCTCAGGAAGAAGAGGGAGCGGGCAAAACGGATATACGATATATTGGACCCCATTTATACTCGCGAGAAAACCGCCCTGGAATATAGAACCCCTTTTCAGCTTCTGATCTCTACGATCCTCTCAGCCCAGTGCACGGACAAACAAGTCAACCGGGTGACCAAAAGCCTTTTCAAGAAGTACAAAGGGCCCGAAGACTATCTCAAGGCGACTGTCGCCCAGCTTGAGCAGGATATCAGGCCCACAGGATTTTACAGGAACAAGGCAAGATCCATTAAAGGGTGCTGCCAAGGCCTCATGGAACGTTATGGGGGCAAGGTTCCCGGAACCATGGATGACCTGCTCACATTACCGGGCGTGGGACGAAAAACAGCCAATTGTGTGTTGGGGGCCGCCTTTGATGTTCCAGGCGTCGTGGTGGATACTCATGTGAAAAGGCTGGCATTCCGTCTGGCTTTCACGGAAGATCACGACCCGGACAAAATCGAAAAAGACATTGAAAAGATCTTCCCCAAGGAGCAATGGCGTCGCATTTCGGATATCCTCATCTACCACGGTCGCGCGATTTGCAAAGCCAGGAAACCGGACCATAACCGGTGTGCCGTCCGCAAACTCTGCCCCTCGAATCGAATATGAGCCTTTGAAACGCGCACATCCTTTGACGCTGCCGGAATCAGCACAATGAAATTGCAGCTTTTTGGAGTACTGGAGTATTGGAGCGGTGAGATTTGCGATTTTCGATTGAGTCCAGGCTGCCGCCCATTCACCAAACTTCATTCGAAAATAGACAATGTGCGACGCTTCATTACTCCATTCTCCTTTCATCCCCGAATCGTTTCCTCAGCATAGGAATGATTATTACAGGTTAAATTCCGCCACCAGGAAGGTGTGATCCGAGGGTTTTTGCGCCGCTCGCGGTCCCTTGTCGATCCAGACGCGCTGGCATTTTTCTGCCAAGGGTGCCGTCGCTAGAACATAGTCAATCCGCCAGCCCATGTTTCGTTTGAACCCGTTGGGAATTCTGTAAACCCAGAATGTGTAATGTCCCCCCTCGGGCTGGTGCTTGCGGAAAAGGTCCATCAGCCCCCAGTCGAGGTATTCTCTGAGAATAGCCTGTTCGTCCGGGTGAAAGCACACCTCTCCTCGGAATGTCTCGGGGTCATAGACGTCCACGGGTTCCAGAGCCACATTGAAATCGCCTGCCAGGAGAAGCGGTTTTTCAGGATCGTGATGTGTCTTGATGTGCTCCAGAAGGTCTCTGAGCCACTGGAGTTTATAACTGAACTTGTCCGTACCCACGGCGTATCCTTGCGGCACATAAACGTTCAAGACCGGAAGGTCCAAAACGGTGATACCCACAAATCGGGCATCCTGGTCTCCCCTTTCATGAAGGTCCTTCCGGCTGTCCCCAACCGGGTGCTTTGTCACTGTGGCCACGCCGTTATAGGATTTCTGCCCTCTGAACACCACCTGATAGCCCGCGCTTTCAAAATCGTCCAGGGGAAAGTCCTTGTCCTGGACCTTGGTCTCTTGGATGCACAGGACATCCGGCTCTTCTTGATCCAGCCAGGCCAGGATAATGGGCAACCTGGCCCGGATGGAGTTGGTGTTAAACGTTGCCAGCTTCACGAGGTATTCCACCGTGCTCGGGGTTGCTTAACTCCCCTTGCCACAATGCCGACATTTTCCTGGGCGCAGGCGCTGTCCAAAACACCACCCGCTTTGCCGACCGCATGATCCACTTGCCGCGCTTTGTGGCCGTTCACCTCACTTGGCTGCCCGGCGTGGTTTGGGCATCCGGCATGAGGAGGTGAACTCCGGATTGATCTTCCGCAGCGAGAACCATGCCGTTTGACTCAACGCCCATCAAGGTCGCAGGCTCCAGATTGGCCACCAGGACCACCTGCTTTCCCTTCAGGGCCTCCACGTCGTAATGGCCCACAATGCCGGCCACCACAGTCCTTTCCTCGCCCATATCCACCACCAGTTTCACGAGCTTCTTGGAACCCTTAACGGGCTCAGCGCTTTTAATGGTGCCGACCCGCAAATCGAGTTTCTGAAATTCTTCAAAAGAAACCTTTCCTTTTCCCTCCATCTCCTTCTCTTCCTTCTCCTTGTGCGGTTTGTCGTTATCTTTCATCTCCACCCGCGGAAACAGATGAGGGGCCGTGCGCACCTTCCCTGCCTTTTTTTCGACCCCCCATACTCGAATGTCTTCGAGTTTCAATTCCTCTCCCTGCTTAGAAAGGCCCAGAAGGGATTGTATTTTCTCGGCTGTCGAGGGCATGAAGGGCCACAGAAATGCAGAAATCGTTTTGATTGCTGCCACCACGTTGAACAAAACCGTGGATAGTCTTTCCTGGTCCGTTTTTGCCAGCACCCAGGGCTCCGTGGTCACAATGTACTTGTTGACCTTGCCGATAAGGTCCCAAACAGCAATCAAGGCCTTGTGGAAACCAAGTTCTGCCATGTTGCCGGAATAAATATCAGTCAAGCTCAAGGCGTCCGCCCTGAGTTCCTGGTCCACTTTTGCCGGTTCTCCCGGCTCGGGAATCTGCCCTCCGAGGTACTTGTGAACCATGGTGAGGCTTCTGCTCACAAGATTCCCGAGGTCATTGGCCAGGTCCGCGTTGATACGCGCCACCAAAGCCTCTTCACTGAACTCGGAGTCCAGTCCGAAGACCATTTCCCGGAGCAAGAAGTATCGGAAGGCGTCGAGGCCGTAAATGTCGGCCAGCGCAAGGGGCTTGACCACGTTTCCCAGGCTCTTGGACATCTTGCCTTCGTTCACATTCCAGTACCCGTGAACGTTCAAATTCTGGTAGGGTTCGATACCCGCCGCCCTGAGCATGCACGGCCAGTAAATGCCGTGGGGCTTCAAAATATCTTTAGCCACAAGGTGTTGCGCTACGGGCCAGAATGTTTTGAACAGGGCGCCGTCAGGATAGCCGATGGCGGAAACATAATTGATGAGCGCATCAAACCACACGTAGGTCACGTAGTTCTCATCGAAGGGGAGGGTGATGCCCCAGTTCAGCCTGGATTTGGGGCGGGATATGCAGAGGTCTTCCAAGGGCTCTTTCAAAAAGGAAAGAACCTCGTTCTTGTACCTTTCCGGCCTGATGAAATCGGGATATCTCTGGATGTGATCGATCAGCCAGTCCTGATATTTGCTCATACGAAAAAAGTAGTTTGCCTCGCTGATCACGGTAGGTGGAGTCAAGTGATCCGGGCACTTGCCGTCCACCAGTTCCCGTTCCGTGTAAAAGCGTTCGCAGCCGAAGCAATAGAGCCCTTCATAGTCGCTGAAATAAATGTCGCCTTCCTCATACACCTTGGTCAGGATGGTCTGGACTACCGAAGTGTGGCGCTCCTCCGTGGTCCGGATGAAATCGTTGTTCCTGACATCGAGCTTGGGCCACAGATCTCTAAACAACTGACTCATCTTATGCACATACCGGTCGGTGGGCTCTCCCGCGGCCTCAGCGGCGCGCACGATTTTGTCGCCGTGTTCATCCGTGCCCGTGAGAAAATAAACCTCATGCCCGGACAGGATATGGAACCTGTCCATCACATCAGCCACGATGGTGGTGTAGGCGTGCCCGAGATGCGGTTCGGCATTCACATAGTATATCGGTGTTGTGACGTAAAACTTTTCGCTCAATGGGCTTGGTGGTTACTCCTTTCGACCGTTGTTCTGATTGTCCTCCACTGCGTTTCCCCTGATAATGTCCGCGTAGGAAATCTCCTTCTCCTCTCCCGATTCCAGCAATACGGTCAGTCTCTTTCTCAGGATGTTCTGACGGATGACCTTGCCCCTGCCGTAGACGGTGTTTGCCTTTTTCCCCACCTTGGGGAGGCCCTTTTTTACATTCTCATAGTAGCCGAATTCATAGGCGAGGCAGCACATCAGTCTACCGCACATGCCCGAGATCTTGGAAGGATTGAGGGAAAGATTTTGCTCCTTGGCCATTTTAATGGACACCGGTTCGAAACCGCTCAGGAAGGAGGTGCAGCAAAGCTGACGCCCGCAGGTGCCCAGGCCGCCAACCATTTTGGCCTGGTGGCGTACTCCGATCTGCCGCATTTCAATCCTTGTGTGAAATCTCTGAACCAGATCTTTCACCAGTTCACGAAAATCGACCCTCCCGTCTGCGGTGAAATAAACGATTGTCTTGCTCCCGTCAAATAGGCACTCAATCCCCACCAGACACATAGGCAGAGAGCGTTCCTTGATCTTCATATAACAAAAATCATAGACTTCTCTCTCCTGCTTGCAGTTCTTTCGGTGCCGCTCCATATCCTCTTCGTTGGCCATACGGAAAACCGGCTTTAGGGACTTTCCCTTCACCTCTTCTGCGGGAACTCGAGGTTCTGAACAGACCACGCCGAATGCAGGGCCTTGCTCGGTCTCAACCAAAACTTTGTCTCCCTTTTGCAGAACAAAGTGTCCTGAGTCAAAACTCTGGATTCTACTGTAATTTCCGATAAGGATATCGACGATTTTGTTCATTACCAGCTTTATTTCCCGTATTTTCGCAAGCCCAGCACTGTGTTTTCAATCATCAAATCCACATTTCGAGCCTGCCAATAGTCCCTCTCCGCTCGATCGATCACCAGGAAGCTTTCCACCAACTTATCTATGTTAAAAACTTGGGAAGCCTTTTTCAACTCGTTCAGAAAGTCGCTGTTTATAAGCCACTCCTCCCGGCCCGTCGTCTTGATCACCAACAAATCTCTGTACCATGTCTTCCAAATACCGAGAAGCTCCGCAACCGGCGAATCTCCCCTCTTTTCGGCATCTGTTTCTCTCCTCTTTTCCTTGCCCGTGTATTGAAGGACTGCTTCAAGCGCCTCATCGGGAGGCCGTCGCAGAAGCGCATTCAGGTTTACAAGGTACTCCTCTCTCTTTTGGAGAAAGTCCTTTTCCAGCATATCCAGGGCATTTCCGAGGCTTCCCTCGCTAAGCTTGGCCAGAATAGCGGCTTTACCCTCCTCCATGCCTTTTCGATTCATGAGCCACTCCCGGATCAGGAAAGCCGGAAGGGGGCGGAATGCCACTTTCTGGCAGCGGGAAACGATCGTCGGTAACAGGTCCATAGGCTCAGTGACACTGAGAATGAGCATGTTTCCCGGCGGAGGTTCTTCCAGCGTCTTCAAGAAAGCGTTGGCGGCTTCAACGGTCATGGTTTCCGCGTGGCGGATAATCGTTACCCGAAGGCGACCGGACAGAGGCTTAAAACCAAAGGCGTGATCCAGTTGTCGAATCTGCTCTATCTTGATGTTTTGCCCTGTCGGCTCGATGAACTCGAGATCCGCAAAATTCCCGCTTTCCACTTGGCGGCAGCATTGGCACCGGCCGCATGCCTCACCCTGAATGGGATCCTGGCAGTTTACAGCCTGCGCCAGGGCCACGGCTGTTGTGGTTTTTCCCACGCCGGGGATACCCACGAACAAATAGGCATGGGGCATTTTTGCCCGGGCGATCACCTCTTTCAAATACCGGATCGCCCGGTCCTGGCCGATGATTTGGGAAAAGGGAACAAAGATCTTACGCGTGTTTTGCCCCATAGATTCTGTCCTTGACACTGACAACTCAAAACAGCCTAATAGTCCTGAGGAAGAAAACGTTTAACCCCAGCAAGATCTTGAAACCATGCTCTCTATTAGCGTTTCAGATGGGGCATGACGTGCCTGAATATTTCCTCCTCGACCGCTTCCTCATCAGCACTTGCGTCAATGACAACAATTCTCTTCCGCTCCTTGTTCGCCAGTTCCAGATACGCGCGCCTGACTGCCCTGTGAAAAACCATCTGCTCCTTTTCAAAGCGGTCCTGGCCTCGGTCCGGGTCTTCTTTGTTTCGATTCAGCGCCCTTTGGAGCCCTATTTCGACAGGACAATCCAGAAGGAAGGTCCTGTCAGGATAGACACCCTGTGTTACCGTCTCATTCAGAATCCTGACCAAACGCATATCCTGACTGCGGGCCCGGCCTTGATATGCCACGGTTGCATCCGCGAACCGATCGCATATCACCCATTTCCCCTCTCCGAGCGCCGGCTTAATCACCTCTTCTACATGCTGCGCCCGGTCCGCAGCGTACAGGACCAGTTCGGCTACGGGCACGAGATTTTTGTTCCCCGAATCCAAGAGAATGCGCCGGATACTCTTTCCTATTTTTGTGCCTCCCGGCTCCAGGGTGGCCACGAAAGGGATGCCGCATGAGTGCAGTCTGCGGCACACCCGCTTGATCTGCGTTGTCTTACCGCAGCCCTCGATCCCTTCAAAGGTGATGAACAAGCTGTCCTCCCAGTACAAAAATCCTTCCCGCGGGCGGCCACCTTCGCGGTGCCCGGCCGGTATTTCCGAGTGAGTCTATAGAAAAAGGCTTGAATAATCAAGAAGGGATCGGGGGATCCAAAAACAGGCAGGCCGCAAGGTAATTTTGTTGACAAAAAAGAAAAAATGAATATTTCTACGCAAATATCGGACCGCAAGGCAGGGACGCCTTCCCAAATGCATTGAAAAATCGGGATGTTCTGTATATCTCTCCATCCTTTTCGGGGACATGATGCCGAAGACGAAAAAGGACAAGAAAGAAAAAGCAGGGGTAACAAAAAAACCCGCACCAAAAGGTGTCGCCCCTTCTTCCAAAAAGGCAAAGAAACCGGTCACAAGGAAGAAAGTCATAAGAAAGAAGAAGGAAGATTTTCGCAGCACCTTTCTGGAGAGCCTTCAGGCAAAAAGAAAAGAACTGAAAGAAACGCTCGAGCGCTTGTTGATCAGTCGTAGAGAATACGACGGAGAGCTCACTGCAGGCGATTTTATTGACGAGGTAGATGATGCTCAGCGGGAAATTTCTGCATATAGCTTATACAGCCTGATCGAGAGAAAGCACAGAGAGCTTCGGAGGATAGAGTACCTGATCGGCAGAATTTTGAAGGAAGAAGAATTCGGCCTGTGCGAAGAATGTGGGGCCCAGATCCCCAAGGAGCGCCTGCTTATCGTGCCTGAGGCGACCCTTTGCATCGCCTGCCAGCGGGAGCTGGAAAGGCAGGATCGGCGGTCCATGTCATCCAAAGCTTCAGCCGAGTTCGGCTCTCGAAAGGAGATGGCCTTAGAGCCTTCTGAAAGCCAGGATGATGGTGACAACCTTGTCATTGAATACCACATCTCTTCCATGCCCAGCGTCGAGATGGAAGAAACCGATCTCGACGGCGCCTCTGATGATGAGAAAGACGAGGCCGAGTAAAGTATTAGCAAATCAATGGGATTGTACGGATGGAAACAGGGACCTGTCCGTATGGGGGATAAATTTGGCTGCACTGAAAAGATTCATAAATTCCTGGTTTACATTGAGTTCCACATACGTAATCCGATCCCGAATCCTGTAGATCTCATCCCTGGCGTCGGCAGACAACAGGGCAAGCTTCGCCCCGGTTAAGGAAGTGTTCCCCAAGGATCGATACCTTTCCAAGGGCAAATCCGGAATCATGCCCAGGGTAATGGCGGACCGGGGATCAATATAGGATCCAAAAGTTCCGGATATGTTAAAGCGTTTGACCTCGCTCATGGAGACGTTGAGCATGCTTGTTATGGTGGTGAGGATCGTGTACATGGCGGCCTTGGAACGAATAAGGGCGTCAATGTCGGACTGACTCAGCGTGAGGTCCTTACCGGTTCCGGAACTCTCCTCTCGTACCACAATGAGATGCTTGGTCCCTTCTATGTCCTGGAGCCGGTCAGCGCAACGTTCCGCCACAATTTTTCCCCGCAAATCGATCATTCCTGCAAGAAAAAGCTGGGCCACGAGGTCAATCAGGCCTGAGCCGCATATTCCCACGGGCGGTTTGTCCTGTATGGTTCTGACCGAGAAAGCCTTGGAGACGGGATCAATGCGCACCATGTCAATAACGCCCGGCCCCGCCATCATGCCTATGCTCGCGACGCCGCCTTCGAGAGCAGGACCTGCGGCACCGGCGCATGCAACGAGCCACTCCCTGTTGCCGATGACGACTTCGGCATTCGTGCCCACATCGACCAGAACAGACAGCTCCTCCGCCTGTGCCATGCCTGACGCCAGAATACCGGCAACCAAGTCCCCCCCGAAATAACTCCCCACGTTGGGAAAAACCAGGATCGGAGCCTCGGGGTGAACGGCCAACCCCAACTCCGCGGATCGCAGAAGGCCCGGTTTGTTCACCACCGGGATATAGGGCTCCCGGCATATCCAATAAGGATCCAACCCGAGGAACAGGTGGGTCATGGCGGTGTTTCCCGCTGTAGACACGGCCACGACGGCTTCGGTCTGCACAGCGTGTCTTTCTGCAAGGTGGCGGATCTCCTGGTTGAGCTTGTCCACAAGGAGGTTTTGTAAACGATCCAGCCCCCCTTTCTGGGATGCAAAGTGAAGGCGGGTCAAGATATCCGTGCCAATCTCGTTCTGAGGATTGAGAAAGGATATTTCCTCTTTGACGGCCTTACTGGCCAAGTCAATGAGCTGGGCGACTACCGTAGAACTGCCCAAGTCTACAGCGAGACCGTAGAGGCGAAGGTCAGAATGGGATGGGTAGACCTCCATGAGGTGCCAGGTCTTCGGCTCTTTGTAGAGCAGCGCACGAATGTGATAGTCATACTCTCTCAGGAGACTTGGGACTTTCTTTAAAAGAGGAAATCCGATGACTACCCCATCTTTCTCAAGCCCCTTCTCAATACCCCTGACAAGCCGGTCCACATCCGCAGTATTGTCTTTCAAACTCGGCCGGCTCAGGCAGCTTTCTACGAGTTTGATCCATGCATCGCCTTTTGAAGATCTGGGACCCATGCTCCTTTGCCCTATGCTACTGGATCGAAAGGACAAGAATGGCCGGCTATTGGACAGGCGTCTCCTCTTTTGGGGGAAGAGGAATTATATCCAGGATTTTGCACTGGTTCAAACGGCGGCGTGGTCGGAAACCCATTTTCTTATGAAGCCGGATGGATGACTCCCAGTTGCTGTACATCCCAGAGACAAGCTTCTTGTTCCCGTCCTGTCCAAGGGTCTGCATGAGCGATCCCAACAGGTAACAGCCAACCCCTTGCCCACGATATGCCGGGTGAACGAAGATATAGACCAAGTAGCTCCAGCCCCGAGATAGTTTAAGGGTATACCACGGCGCAAGCGCGAAGTCCCTGAATGTTACCCACGCAAAGGCGCCGATTCTGTTTTCCCTTTCCAGCAAAAGACACCGGTCTCCCTTTCTCAACGAGCCCTCCATGAAATTCGTTTCCTTAACAAAGCCCTCCAGCGCGTTAATCTCAAAGAGGTCCTTTTTTTCCGCCCACCTCATGTGAAACTCCAGGGCAGGCTTTTCAAAAGAGATCGGCTCAGAAAGATCTCTGACCATCTCCAGCCATTCTTCGCAGGTCTGGAGATTTTGGGCAATATGCTTTATGGATTCTCTAAATGGCGACATATCTGAGGAAAAGGCCCCTGGACTTACTACTCGGAGCATTAAATTGTTTACATCGAGCGACATAAATACGGGGGTTGTGGGGCTTTTCTGAAGTGACTGGTGGGAGGCCGCCGTCCGGTCCTCACCAGTGCACGGATGAGTTCAATTTTAGCGCTTTGTCAAGAACGCTGGTGAAGACCGGACCAGGCCGGGAGCCTCGGAACACAAGAAAAGCCCCATGACCCTCGGAAATGCAAACAATATTTTGCTCTCCTTAATAAGCCTACCTCGGAGGGCTTGAGGATGGCTGTAGGGTCGGCACCCTCAGGAAGGGGATGTGAGGTCTCAGCTTGCTAAACAGGACCTTGGCTGCGATGTAGAGCAGGACAAAAGGGGCCAGAAAGCTCAACTCAAATCCCCCGGCCCACTGAGGGAGCTTGAAG
>JARRRH010000018.1:0-11631 GCA_037380925.1 Deltaproteobacteria bacterium
AGAATGATCAGCCTGCCCACTCAGATTGACGCCGGCAAAGTCAAAGCCCACTGTGCAGACGGGGTTCTCACCATCGTTCTGCCCAAAGCGGAAACTGCAAAACCAAAACAGATTGCGGTCAAGATATCCTAATGAAACCGTGTCGGGAAAAATCCGGGCTTTGACGTGTCATCTGCCTACTCAAGGGCACCTGCCGGAGACAGTTTTTATGAGCCAACAGCATGCCCCCAATGGAAAGACACTACGGGGAAAAAGAAGTTTGCTACAATCACTGAAGGGAGGGATTGTTCATGACAGATACTGAATCCAGGGCACTGCAGGCGAAAGAGAAAAAAGAGGTGGCCACGGCTGCTGAAAAAACCAGACCGGGGCCAATGTTCACCCCCAACGTCGACATCTTCGAAACCGAAAAAGACATTATGGTGCTCGCTGACTTGCCGGGGGTGAAGGCTGATCACCTGAGCATCGACCTCCATGACAATGTCCTTACTTTGTCTGGAGAGGTGGCGTCACCCGAAGGGGAGGATGAGACAGAGGTCTTCAAAGAGTACCGGACAGGCCGGTACTTCCGGGAGTTTGCACTTTCGGAAGTGATCGATCAGGCGAAAATCGAGGCCAAATTGAAGGACGGCGTTCTGAGGTTGACGCTGCCCAAGGTCCAGCCAGCGACGCCTAAAAAGATAAGCGTCAAGACGGCCTGATGAGGGTCCCTGCAATCCCGAGGGACTGAAGTCAACTTCATCGACTTTATCGAGCTTGATGCTATGGGCCACGCGAGCTTTCTTGTTGGCGGGGTCCGCGAGAACGGAAAGCACGGGCGTTCTCTTCGAGGTCTCCTGCGACATTCCCGTGCAAATAGGATTGACGAATCTTTGTAGACGTCGATCCGTCATCATGCTATAAAGGCGGGGTTTACGTTTTCCGGGAAGGGGCGTATGCCCCGCTCTCGGTCAGGGCCGGTTTGATCCACAGGAGGGAGGTGTTCGCGTATGAAACTGAAGATTGAGGAACTCGTTGCAGGCAAGGGCGATCGTGATGAAGTCGATGTGAACGGCTTCTCCCTTCCCGTCTCAGCCTTAAAAAACTTCTTGAACGACGGCTACGTCTTTCTCCAACCATACAAGGAAAACAAGACCTTTTCCCTCTGGGGAAAAACATGCACGGCCTGTTTCACAGAGGAGCAAATTCGTGAAAGGGTCTCGCCTCAATAAGGAGACCGAGACCTCTGCACCCGAGTTCGGGCTTCCCCTAGGTTGCCGCCTCTGACCCCGCTGGGAGAGAAATGGCCGATTTCAGGAATAGAGTCAGGAACAACCCCGCAACACCCACTCCGGCAAGGATCAAAAAAACCAGCCGGTAGCTGCCGCCGACATCAAAGATATGGCCTGCTAGCAGCGGGCCGATGGCCCCGCCCACGGTTCCGCTGAAAGCAACGATACCGAAAAGAACACCGTGGGAAAGAATACCGAACAACTCGGCCACCATCGGAGAGATCACGGTGAAAAAACCACCGTGGGCAATGCCGTAAATCACGGCGAAAAGATAAAGCATCCACATTTCCCGCGCCGCCTGAAGCCAGAAAAAGCAGGCGATCAGGAGAATGAAACACAGGGTCATCGATTTCTTGTTCCCGATTCTGTCGATGGCGAAACCGGTCGAGGCACGCCCCACCATGCTCACCCCGCCAATGGTGGACAAAACGCCCGCCGCTCTGATAGGTCCGATGCCCAGATCCGTGGCATGGGGTACAATGTGTACCATGACGGTGAGAAGACAGTACACCGCCAGGAAGTTGATGACGCAAACCATCCAGAACTGGCCGGTGTAAAGTGCTTCGCGGAGGGAGAGGCCACTTTCCGCTTTACCCTCTTCTTCTCCGGCGGCCGGATGCCTGAACCCGTCCGGCAACAGCCCCATTTGCCCGGGGTCGCGACGCAGCAATTGGCCGGAGGCGATGACGAACAGCATCACAACGACGCCCATGAAGACCGAGGCAAAGCGCCAACCATAATTCATGATCAATACGCCCGCCAAGAGCGGCACAGCCAGCTGTCCTGCACCGGTGCCCACCTTAACAAGGCCGGTCATCACGCCCCTGCGCCGAACAAACCACCTTGCCGTCGTTGTCAGTGCAATCACGTCGATGGAACTCAGGCCTGTCCCCACCACGACCCCGTAAAACAGGTACAGCTGCCACGCTGAATTGAGCTGAGAAAGCAGGAAGTGACCGGTTCCGTAAAAGATGCCGGTAACCAGCATGATCATCCGAGGGCCGAATTTATCATTCAGTTTCCCCACCAACATGCCCAGGAAACCCGCGAGGAAAAAGGCCAAAGACGAAGCCCCGGAGATGGTGGCTCGGGACCAGCCGAACTCTATCAGCAGCGGCTTGAATAAGACACCGAAGGCAATGTAGGTTCCTACCCCTATGCCCTGGATGAGCAGGCAGGCCGCCACAACAATGTAGCCGTAAAAGAACCTGGAAGCGCCCTTTTCATTCATTGCTTCGTTCAATGCTTTCTTTGGCCCGCTCCAAGGTGCTCTCCACAAGGGCGCGTATCTCTTCGAGCCGGGTTTCGCTCTCCGCCTCGAACCGTAAAACCAGGACAGGCCCTGTGTTCGAGGCCCGGAGAAGGCCCCAACCGTCAGGGAAAACAACCCGCACACCGTCTACGTCAATAACGTCATAGTTCTTGCGAAGCTCATCTCTCACCGTGTTCGCCAGTTTGAACTTTACCTCTTCGGGACACGGCACCCTGATCTCCGGGGTGTTGTATGTTCTGGGGAGATCTTTGAGGTATTGGGAAAGGGGTTGTTTTCTTTCGGATACGATCTCCAGGAAGCGGCACGCTGCGTAAATGGCATCATCATAGCCGAAATAACGATCCGCGAAAAAGAGGTGGCCGCTCATTTCACCTGCCAGGGCCGCCTTTTCCTCCCTGAGCTTATTCTTGATCAAGGAGTGCCCTGTCTTCCACATAATGGGGCGGCCCCCATGGTCGGAAATATCGTCGTACATTTTGTGGGAGCACTTCACATCGCCGATCACCGTGGCGCCGGGGTGTTCTTTGAGAATTTCACGGGCAAAGACGACGATAAGCATGTCGCCATAGATGATTTGACCCCTCTCATCTACGACACCGATGCGATCCGCATCTCCGTCAAACCCTATGCCCAGTTCCAGCCCTTGAGCGACCACTGTATCCGCAAGGGTTTTCATGTTTGCAGCTACCGTGGGATCCGGTTCATGGTGGGGAAAACGCCCGTCCATGTCGAAGAAGAGTTCCTCGGGACGGCAACCCAAGCGGTTCAAAATCGGCCCCGCCACAGCACCGCCGGTTCCGTTACCCGCATCCACAGCCACCCGCACCTCGCGATGGAGCCTGATGTTCTCGACCAGGTGCTCGGTGTAGGGGGTCAGGATGTCATAGGTTTCCGACGTGCCTTCACCGGCCACGAAGTCCGATTTCTCCAAAAGGCGCCTGAACCGCTGGATTTCATCTCCAAAAATGGTATCCGGCCCCACGCACACTTTGAAGCCGTTGTATTCCGGGGGGTTGTGGCTTGCCGTAATCATGAGGCCCCCATCGGTCTTCAGGTGGCGGATTGCAAAGTAAAGCACCGGAGTGGGACAAACACCCACGTCGAACACCCGGATGCCTGCTGCGACCATTCCCGTAACCAGGGCATCACGCAGACCCGGAGAGCTGAGCCGGCAGTCCCGACCGATGACAGCGCAGCGCCCCCCGAACTGGTGAAGGTAGGTGCCGAAGCCTTGACCGATCCGTTCCACATCGGACAGATCGAAGTCACGGTTCACAATGCCTCGGATATCGTACTCCCGGAATATTTCTTTTTTCATCATCAAAGGTATCTGGAACCGGTTGCTTGGGCACAAGGCCCAGGGCTTGCAGTTTGGTCTCACAGATTATGTGACGTGGCTTCTAACACTCTGGTGATGTGTTCGCACGGCGAATTGAGGCTAGGGTCTGGGGAGCCCTCATGCCATATAAGGCCATGGCTCAAGGCTTACGGCGTGGAGCTTAGCCGCGCCGTGCGCCTCGAGCCTTAAGCCTTAGGCCCTCTTCAGGTAATTAATACATGCCCTCAGGAGGCATGCCGGGCATCGGTGCTTTCTTTTCTTCCGGCTTCTCGGCCACCATGGCCTCGGTGGTCAAGAGGAGCCCCGCCACAGAGGCGGCGTTTTGAAGGGCAAAACGGGTTACTTTGGTGGGATCGATGATACCGGCTCTGACCAGGTCTTCGTACTCCCCGTTCTCCGCATTGAATCCAAAATTGCCCTTGCCTTCCATCACCCGTTGAACCACCACGGATCCTTCAAAACCGGCATTGTTGGCAATTTGCCTGAGCGGCTCTTCAAGGGCCCGTCTGATGAGATTCACGCCCAGTTGTTCGTCCCCTTCCACCTTGAGGTTGTCCAGCCCTTTAATGGTACGAATCAGAGCCACGCCGCCTCCGGGCACGATGCCCTCTTCCACCGCAGCGCGGGTTGCGTTCAGGGCGTCCTCTACCCTGGCTTTTTTCTCCTTCATTTCAGCCTCAGTAGCTGCTCCCACATTGATGACCGCCACCCCGCCGATGAGCTTGGCCAACCGCTCCTGAAGCTTTTCACGGTCGTAGTCGCTCGTGGTCTCTTCAATCTGGGCCCTGATCTGTTTCACCCGGCCTTCCAGGGCGGCCCGGCTCCCGCCCCCTTCCACGATCGTGGTGTTTTCCTTGTCCAGAGCGATTCTTCTGGCGGTGCCCAGGTCATTCAAGGACACGTTCTCCAGTTTGAGCCCCAGATCCTCACTGACAACCTGACCGCCCGTCAGCGTGGCTATGTCCTCCAGCATGGCCTTGCGCCGGTCGCCGAACCCGGGAGCCTTGACGGCTGCACACTGAAGGGTGCCTCGGATTTTGTTCACCACCAGCGTAGCCAGGGCCTCGCCTTCCACATCCTCCGCGATGATCAGCAGGGGCTTTCCGCTTCGGGCGGTCTGCTCCAGGATGGGCACCAAGTCTTTCATGGCACTGATCTTCTTCTCATGGAGCAAAAGGTAAGCATCCTCCAGATGGGCCTCCATTTTCTCCGGGTCGGTGACAAAGTATGGGCTCAGATAGCCGCGATCAAACTGCATGCCCTCCACGATATCCAGGGTGGTTTCCATGCCCTTGGCCTCTTCCACCGTGATAACCCCTTCCTTGCCCACCTTCTCCATGGCCTCGGCAATGATGTCCCCGATGGTCCTGTCGTTGTTTGCGGAGACCGTCCCGACCTGGGAGATTTCTGTTTTTTCTTTCGTGGGTTTCGACATCTTTCTCAAGTCTTCCACCACCGCGCTCACAGCCTTCTCCATGCCCCTTTTGACGGCCATGGGGTTGGCCCCCGCCGTGACCAGCTTGGAGCCCTCGCGGTATATGGCCTGGGCAAGAATCGTCGCCGTGGTGGTCCCGTCACCGGCCACGTCGGATGTCTTGCTGGCCACCTCCCTGACCATCTGCGCGCCCATGTTTTCGAATTTGTCCTCCAGTTCAATCTCCTTGGCCACTGTGACGCCGTCCTTCGTGGTGGTGGGGGATCCCCAAGACTTCTCAAGCAGAACGTTCCGCCCTTTCGGTCCAAGGGTTACCTTGACGGCATTGGCCAGGGTGTCCACACCCTGCATCATCTTCTCCCTCGCCTCACCGCGATATTTGATTTCCTTCTTCGCCATGGCTTAAGCCCTCCTGACTTATTTTTCAATGATCCCGAGGATATCCTCCTCGCGCATAATGAGGTGTTCGACACCGTCAATTTCTATTTCCGTACCCGCGTATTTCCCGAACAGGATTCGATTGCCCTTCTTCACGTCCATGGGAATCCGTTTCCCATCCTCCCCGACCTTTCCGGGTCCGACAGCGACAACCTTGCCTTCCTGGGGTTTTTCTTTCGCCGTATCGGGAATAATGATACCACCCGCGGTCTTCTCCTCCTCCCCAATCCTGAGAACAACGACGCGATCACTAAGTGGTTGAATTTTCATGACTAAACCTCCTTCATCAGGTGTTTTTTCTAAGCTCACTGCCTTGTGTCTTTTTTGTCCTTGCGCCTTATGCCTCAAGTCTTTCGCCTTCTTCCCTCCGTTTTCTGCTCTGTGCGCTGTGCTCTCTCCTCCTTTCTCCAGGCTCTTTGCGCTTCCCCCTACGTCCTGTGGTCTTTTCTCTATATCCTTTGCTCTTTGCTGTTTCCGCTACGTTCGGATCTCCTGGACCATGAACACGGTGTAGGAGATGGCGAAACAGAGCAAGGTGACAGCCACCAGGGCGACTATGTAAGGGTAGACCACCACCAGGCTCTGACCCAGGGACAACGGATTCTGAAACCGCGCCGCCGAGAGCCTCTCCATCGGACCCAGAAGCACCAGGGACCGCGCCGTCTTGCGCATGGGGTCAATGATGGTGGCCGAAGCCTTGGTGTACAACACCATTGGAGAGGCCAGGGAAACCCCCTCCTTGATGCGCACGTTCTTCATCACCTCCTCCGCACTCGCTTGCTCATGCTGATCCACAGGCACCGTCGTGTCCGCCAAAACACTCGCCCCCAGGGACACAAAAAAGGACAGAAATATCCACAACGCCACAGAGGCCAGCGCAGAGGTGGCAATGCTCCTGAAAAAGATGGAAAACAAAATCGCCACCCCAAGCCAAAACGAAATGTAGAAAATGCTGATGATCACATAGATAATCAAACGCCATACCTCTTCAATCCCCGGCACCACTCCCAAAAGACTCAGACCAAAACCCCCGATCACCAGCACAATGGACACCACCATGATCCCTATGGTGGTCGCCCCGGCCAGAAACTTGCCGTTAATCACCGCATCCCGGTATATGGGCTGCGACACCACCTTGATCAGTGTTCCATCCGCCCTCTCCCGGTTAATGGCGTCAAACCCCAACACCAGCCCGATCAGGGGACCGAAAAAAGCCACAAACTGCACCATGGAAAACAACGCCCCCGGCGTGTTGAACAGCATCAGAAACACAAACTTGGGCTTGGCCGCCCCCTCCAGGTTCTCCCTCAGGTGAATCCCCGCCATGTAGCTGGTAATAAAACTCACCATGGCAATCAGCGCAAAAAGTATCACAAACCGGTTGCTGCTGAAGTGGTCCGAGAGCTCCTTACGGTATATGGCAAAAAGACCCTGCATATCTTCACACCTCCTGAAAGTACTTCATGTAAATTTCCTCCAGAGAATACGCTTCCCCTTCCACTCCCAGCTTCTCCTTCCCCAGTTCCTCAATCGATCCCTCCGCCACCATCTTCCCCCCGATCATGATCCCCACACGGTGCGATACCTTCTGCACCTGGTAGAGATTATGCGAGGACAACAGCACGGTCATTTTCCGCTCTCGGTTCAACGACTGGATCAGATCAATCAGCCGGGCCGCCCCGTCCGGGTCCAGCCCCAGCGTGGGCTCGTCTAAAAACATCACCTTCGGATCCTTCAGAAGCACTTCCGCAACCCCCAATCGCTGCCTCATGCCTCGGGAAAAGGTGACCACTTTCTTGCCCCTGCTCTCCTTCAATCCCACCACCTCAAGCACATCCCGGATCCTCTCCCCGGCTTCACGCCGCACCAGCCCGTTCAAATCAGCAATGTATTCAAGACACTGCACCGCGTCCAGGTCACCATAAAACCCCACGTTCTCCGGCAAATACCCCACCAGGGTCTTCACCTCCTTGGCTCTTCTTACCGGATCCAATCCGCACACCCGCGCCCATCCCCCTGTGGGACGGGTCAGACCCATGAGCATCAAAAGGGTCGTGGTCTTGCCTGCCCCGTTGGGGCCCAGAAACCCGAAAACCTCCCCCTCCTCAATGTGAAAACTCACCTGGTCCACAGCCTTGTAGTGGTTGTAGGCCTTGCTCAGCTCCTTCATCTCTATAATAGATTGTGCCTCCATGCTATCGCCTTCCCATTCTCACAAACAGCGTTACGAGACCTCCAATAACAATAACGATGATGCCGATCCCAATCCACCCCCACGCTGTCGATGCCTTCACCGTCACCCTCAGCTCCATGTTCTTCGTTGCCTTTGTTCCCTCCACAGAGAGGTTCACGGAGTAGTCCCCGACCAGAGCCTGCTCCGCCGGGGTGATGAGCGCCTCGACCTGTTTGAGTTCTCCGGGTTCCAAGGTCTCGATCTTCTCAGGCTCAAACGTCACTTTCCAGTTCTCAGGCTTGAAAGAAACAAACTTCACCTCGTCCTCCGTCGCTGAACCGCTGTTTTTCACGTAGAAAGACAGCCTGGATTCTTTTCCCTGGTACGCGTTCAGGGAGAGAAGGCCGGTCGGTGTCCCCACATCCAGCTTGTACGTCCCTGTGAGAACCACGCTGAGCTCCGCTTCCGCTTCCGCCTTATCCGACTTCACCTCCACCTTGATCGGATAGGTGCCCGGTTCTGCAAGCGCATAGGGCTTCACCTCCACCGCCATGGTTTCGCTCAGATTCCCTTTCACCCTCAAACTCGAGAAATATTTGTCCTCCCAGGAGGGCTTGAAGTTGATCTCCCAGTTCTTCGGGCCTTCAGCAACCAAATTGAAGACACTATCTTCATCCAGCTTGTTTTCCACCTGGACCGAAAATTCGAACTTGGCGTCCGTCGGGCCTTGCAGCACGGGGTAGGAGGTGGTAATGACAACCCCTTCCGGCTTTTTCTTTTCTTTTTCCTTGATTACGCTGATCGTTACGTTGCCGGTAGAGACCAGTGCCCCATCCTTTGTCCTCCCCTTTACAGAGAACACATAGTCACCGGGGCCGACGTCCTTCTGCGGCTCCGCCTTGAGGGTCAAATTCTTGGAGGAGTCGCTTTTCACATAAACGCCGGTCACCTCGAAGCTGTAAGTCTTTATCTGGGCGTCCCAGCCTTTCGGCACGGAGGTCAACTCAAGATAAACCAATTCATCCTGCCTGCCCCCGTTATGGACTGTAAGGTCAATGCTCACATCCTCTCCCTCCGGAACCACCACACCCGTGTACTCAGGGTCCACGGAAATGGCGCGAGGGGGAAGGCTCTTGTTGTGCTCATCGCCCTCGCTGGAAAAGCAAACGGACCACGACACAAGCGAGAGGGTAAGAGTCATGGCCGCAATAGAAAAAAAGAGTAATGCCCTGCCTTTCTTCATAAAACAAATCCTCCTTCGGCCGAACGGGTTTCACATCGCTTTCGCTGACAATCCGCCCTTTTTGCTGGGGGCTTTTTGCCTCAAACTTTTTTGGATATATCGAGAGAGAAAAAATGGCAAGGGAAAAAATAGGAAAAAAACGTAATCACGACCCTTCCGGTGTCAAGGTCTTCTCCGCCCAGGCGCGCCTGCCGCATATGATGCATGGATTAGGGATCAATGGCAGCAGTAGCGCGTTTCTTAAATGCCCAACTTGTGCTAAAATGACAGTCGGCGTAAGTGCCGAAAGTTCAATTCACCGGCGAGTGAGGAAGGCTATGCTTGAGGAAATTATCCAGGATCCCCGATTAAGTCCCTACACCCTCTCGTTCCAGAGGGGGGACACCTTGTTTTCCGAAGGAGAAGAGTCTCAAGATTTATACATCCTCGTCTCCGGTGAGCTGGAAATCCTGAAAGGCAACAAGAGGGTAGCCACTATCAGTGAGCGCGGTTCCTCTTTCGGAGAAATGTCCTTTCTCTTGGGGGACACAAGGACCGCGACGGTGAAGGCCACAAAGAAGGGCAAAGCCATCCGGATTCCTGCAGAGGAAGGGGAACGGATCTTCAAAACCTTTCCGGCTCTGGCCGTTGAGATCCCCAGGATCCTGGCCCAGAGGCTTCAGGAGACAACTTCGGGCTTTTACGGCTTCAAAGAGTTCTGCGACAAGCTGCCTGATGCCGTCATCGTCACGGACGTTCAGGGAAAAATCGTGGCATGGAACAAGGCGGCGGAAGAGGTTTACGGCAGGACCTGGGACGAGATGAACCGGAGCTTGGCCGAAGGCGTGTACCTCGATCCGGCAAATCACACAGCCTTTGTGGAAGACATCAAGTCAAACCAGCCTGCCGCGGACAGAATCGTCAAGATCATGCATCCGCAAAAAGGTGTTCGCCACATCGCCACCAGCAACAGGGTCCTTTATGACGGAAACTACAACCTGGAAGGAGTTCTCTCCCTGTGCCGGGATGTGACCAGACTCGAAAAATCCCAGAGACGGTATAAGAAGGCATTTTTCTGGCTCTTGCCCGTGTCCGTTTTCCTCGGCCTCGTCGCAGCGTTTGCCTTTGCCGGCTATCCCCGCCTTGTGGAGAATGCCCAAATCGTGGACATCAAGCACCAGGTCCTTCGCGATCAGATCGCGAAGGATCGCTTGTTGCTGACAAACCTTTTAGTGGACCCCTTTTACAGGAAGGACCGGAAAAAGACCTCTCAGGTCATGAAGGAATTTATCGAAATCCAGCAGAGGAACAGGCCCATATACTGGGGAATCGTGCTCCTCGGGCCTAACAAGAAGGTGCTCGATGCATACTGCGCCGACATGGAGAGAAAGGGAAAAGAGATCATGGGGAACAGTTATGGCGGGATCAGTTTCCAGGATATCGAGACCTCCTCTCACAAAGTGCTCGTTTTGTATCGGGCTGATGGAAAAAGCCCTATGGGATGCAAGTGTGTGGAGGTCGCCTTCGAGATGAGAAAAGGCGAAAATCGATTAGGCTGGTTGCTTTTTCAGATGGACATGGCGCGGTTGGGCAAAGCATTCAACGCGGATGAAGAGGTGCTGAAAAAATTCCGGTTCTGATGCGGGTCATGGAAGAATGACTCGTCCCTTTCCACTTCCAGATGAAATGGGCTGGAACAAATTGGCTGAGAATTTCTAATAACCTGAGAGAAGATTTCTCGCTTCACTCGAAATGACGGCATGGCAAAGATATTTATGTGACACGGCACTAGTTCTTGGCTATCCGCGAAGCCTGTTGGGAAATCCCTCCATCATCCCTGTGGTTTTCGCCGGCTCCTGCCTCGACTTCCGGTCCCCCCTTTTCTTCACACTCCTCTCTCTGATACTCGAAAGTTGACAAAACCGCCTGACTGAGAAGATGGAGATCCTCTTTGTCCACTTTCACAAAGGAAAAACCCATGCCTGGGAGGGAACCGCGGCGTTTATTGCTATCCCTGTTCGACCATACCAGCTTGCCCTTCACTTCTATGGAATTCTTTCGCGGAGGCTTTATGACCATCCGGCAGGCCTCATCTTTCTCCAGGTCTTCATCGCAGTTGATGAAGACCCCGGTCACCGTGATGTTTCTGGATTCTCCCTCGATCCTGCCTCCCTTGGTAATGATGGTGATGGGCCATCTCGCCGCTATGCTGGGCTGGTTTCGCTGGTCATTTTTACTGGCCAAGCTTTTTACCTCCTCCGTCTTCATGAACCTTTTCCCTTGTGAGGAAGCGGATTCGGTTGAATGCCGTTCTCCCCGTCCGCCTGAAATGCCGCAAGATCCCTAAGATAGCAAGAAGAATGCCAAAGACGTCTCAGAAAAAATGTCCACAGATTTCCACATCTTAAGCGCCTGCTAGGCCGGGCAATGGCTGAAAAAAATCACCCCCGAGTATGAAATTCTATCCTCCTGGTGCACAG
>JARRRH010000019.1:0-13929 GCA_037380925.1 Deltaproteobacteria bacterium
GTCGGCGGCCTCGGCCACCGCTTCTTTGCCAGCGGCGGTTTCGATGCCCGTGCCTTCGAGCAGCGATTTCAGCTTGTCGTGCAATTCGGGCTTGCCGATGACGGCGCGGCGCGGACGAAATGCACGCGCCTGCTCGGCCAGCGTCTCGACATTGGACTGCGCCGTCAGCGCTTCGAGCGGCATGGCGTCGGCGCCATAGGTCGCGCGCGCGTGCTCGACCACGCTCAGTGTCGACACGCCGATCGAACCGGTCGAGCCCAGCACCGTCAGACGCCGCGCGAGAGAATGGGTCAGGTCAAAAGCATCGGACGGCGGCTTCAAGACGGCACTCCCAAGATCGTCTGGGCCCCAAACAGAACCATGAACGCGGCGCAGGCCGGAGCCGCAAACAGGATCGAGTCGATACGGTCCAACACCCCACCATGGCCGGGGATCAGATGACCGCTGTCCTTGCGGCCGACGCGGCGCTTGAGCCAGCTTTCGAACAGATCGCCCGCATGGCTGGCCAGCGCCACCATAGCACAGAACACCGCGCCCCGGAGCGGACTGGCGCCCAGGCCGGCCAGAATCGCTGCCACGACGGATCCCCACCAACCAGAGCCCGTGGTCCGGCGTCGCCCGCAGCGCGAACAGCGACAGGCCCGGAATCCCTAGATAGAGCGGGCCCATGGCCTGCCACAACGGACCGGCCTTGGCCGCGGCCCCGATTGTTATTTGAACCGCCTGCGCAAAAGGGCTGCGCAAGCCAAAGTCATTGTGGTGAACCACCATCTTTTTTTCGCAGACCTCATGGTGAAGAAAGGAGGATTTGGGGAAATCATTCCGCGCTTCCAAGTACTGATCTTTGACGAGGCGCACACCCTGGAAGATATTGCTACCACATACTTTGGGAAGAGCCTCAGCACCCATCAACTCATGGAATTCGTCGGTGATGCGGAAAGAGAGATGCATCTCCTTGGTGAAAGGGGGCAAAAGGAGCTGAGGCGCGGCTTGGATTTGATCCGGGTGGGATCCGCTCGTCTTCGTGAACTTGTGGGAAGAACAGAAGAGAAAGGGCGGCTCAATGAAAACCTGCTGGAATGCCTCACCACAGAAGCAGGTCACGACATCAAACAGGGGCTGCGATTCATCGCCGAGAAAAGCGGGTTTCACGGGTTGACAGAAGCCCCCATTCAGGCTTTGGTGGGCAGGGCTGAGGATCTTCATCAGTGTTTGGAGGATATTCTCGCTCCCAAAGCGCCGGATTGGCTCAAGTGGTATGAGAGCCGAAAGAAGCTCGTGACGCTCCATGCATCGCCACTGGATATCTCGGAAACCATGAATGAACTTCTCTACAAGAGGGTGAAGACCATTATTTTTACGTCAGCCACCCTTTCAGCAACAGGAAGCTTCGAGTATTTCCGTTCCCGAATCGGGCTTCACGGATCTCTGCTGGAGGGGATCTACCCCAGCCATTTTGAGCTTGAAAAGCAAGCCTTGATGTACATTCCTCAGGACCTACCCGTTCCAAGTGATCCGACCTTTGCTTCGAGAATCGCGGAAAGGATCACGGCTTTGCTGAAGGCGACAGCCGGTCGCGCACTCGTCCTTTTCACGAGCCATCACAACCTGAATACAGTCGGCCTTCTGATAGAAAACAAGCTTCCCTATACCCTGTACCGGCAAGGGGAAGCGCCCAGATCGGTCCTCCTGGAAAGGTTCAAGGAAGATACCCACTCCGTTCTCCTCGCTACAGGCTCTTTTTGGCAAGGTATCGATGTGCCTGGGGAGGCGCTCAGTTGTTTGATCATCGATAAACTGCCCTTTGATTCGCCGGGTGATCCACTTGTAGCGGCCCGAATAGAAGCCCTTCGCCTCCGGGGTGAGAATCCTTTCATGCACTACCAGCTTCCTGCCGCCATCATCGCTCTCAAACAGGGACTGGGGAGGCTGATTAGAAACAGCTCGGACCGCGGGATTCTTTCTGTTTTAGATGTGAGGCTGACGAAAAGCCGATATGGTCGCTTCTTTTTTGACAGCCTTCCGAAGATCCCTATGACACAGGATTTAGCGGAGATCAGCCGTTTTTTCGAACAGCCGGCAGAAGTCGCAGGTCAGCGTGTTTGAGCGAGAAAAAAGCCCTTGTGGATGAAAGGAACCGGTATCCCCTGAATTTGTTGCTGTGCAAGGAAGGATATGAACCATGCCCCCAAAACCGTGGAAGCTGGTTTCCAGCGAGAGAAAAGCATCCTTTCGGATTTTCGACCTGAGGATTGACCGGGCCTGTTCGCCCAGGACGGAGAGGATCTATGACTTCTACATTTTGGAAACAACCGCCTGGGTCAATGTGATCCCCTTGACTCCGCGAAACGAGGTGGTCCTCATTCGCCAGTACCGCCACGGGACCCAAGAAGTCACCTTGGAGATTCCCGGCGGGATCGTGGAATCGAATGATTCTCCGGAGGTCGCAGCGAGGCGAGAACTTCTCGAGGAAACGGGATACGAGGCATCGGAAATGGCGCCCTTAGGATTTGTCCACCCCAATCCGGCGTTCTTGAACAACCGTTGCTATACCTTTCTTGCAAAAGATGCGCGCAAAGTGGGAAAGCAGGCGCAAGACGAAAAGGAGGATATCGAGGTGGTTTTGAGACCAGTGTCCCATGTGCCGCATCTCATCCGGAAAGGAGAAATTACTCATGCCCTGGTGCTTGCTGCTTTCTATCGTTTTTATATGGAACATCTTGCCCTGTGCCATAATTCCAAATTCCTCTAATTCCCTTTTGCTCAATGTGGAGGCAGGGATGCGTTCCGGTTGTTTTGCACATTAAATCACTCGTAACCCCAATTATTTTATGGTGTGCTAAGATGATCGGCGATCGGGTCTTAGAGCGCACTTATGGTAAGGTTGACTTATTTTTGTCTATATGGGCTTATCCTATTGACCACTAAGAATCGGTCCTCTATAATACGTGAATTGAGGCCAACGCAGTTTTCTTTTCCGTGGATTCTGAAACCAGGAGGAGGTAGTGGTATGAGGTTTACCCGGTGTTCCCGGGTGTTGCCGATTCTCTGTGTGCTTTCCTGTGCAAGCTGCGGATCGATCATTCCTTCCACGATCCCCAAAGGAGCGGCCCCTCAAGAATCGAAGAGGATGGATGCAGAAAAGTCCTTCCAAGAGACGGAAGCATCGTCTCGAGAGATTGAAAGCCGGGACGAATCGTATCATCGGGATGAAAGCGTTGCTTCTTCAGAGTCGACGTCGGCCTGCGCTGAAGAAGCCGCGTCCGCTGAAGAAGATGACGGTTTAACCCTGCGTGAGGAAGGGGACGGAGCTTTGTCTCGCGGCGCTCCTGAAATGACCAACCAGGAACTGCTGGATTCCGCCCTGGAGTATTGTCAAGCCTCCAATGATTTTTGGGAAAGAGGAGATCTGGAGAACGCCCTTGACGCGTTGGATAAGGCCTATTCTCTCATTTTGAAAATAAAAACGGACAATGATGCCGAGGTCTTGCAACAAAAGGAAGATCTCCGTTTCACCATCTCAAAAAGGATCATCGAGACCTACGCCTCTCGTTTCACTGCGGCAAACGGCTCCCACAAGGCCATTCCCCTTGTTATGAACCGGCATGTGGAGCGTGCTCTCGATATTTACAAAGGCAGGGAAAGAGCCTTCTTTCTTGAATCCTACCGCCGTTCCGGAAGATACCGCCCGAGCATCGTCAAAGCCCTTCATGAGGCCGGGTTGCCCGAGGAGCTTTCGTGGCTTCCACTCATAGAAAGCGGTTTCAAAGTAAGGGCCATGTCACGGGCCAGGGCACTCGGGCTGTGGCAGTTCATCGCATCAACGGGGTACAAGTTCGGCTTGAAGAGAGACCACTGGATCGATGAACGCATGGATCCCGAGAAGTCCACCCAGGCCGCAATCGGCTATCTCAAGGAACTGCACCAGATCTTCGGCGACTGGACTACGGTTTTGGCTGCGTATAATTGTGGAGAAAGGAGGGTGCTGAATCGGATCAAGAGTCAGAGGATCAACTATCTGGACAATTTCTGGGATCTCTATGAAATGCTTCCCAGAGAAACGGCTTTTTACGTGCCCAGGTTTTTGGCGGTTTTACATATTCTCAGTGATCCGGAGGCTCATGGTTTCATTCTTCCCCCTGTGGATCCGGCCATTGAAACTGAGGCGGTGACCATCAACAAGCAAGTGCATCTCAAGACGATTGCCAAACGTCTTGACATCGACTATGGCCTTTTAAAAGATATCAATGCTGAACTGCGTCATGACTGCACGCCAAAAGATCCCCATGCGCTCAAAGTGCCTGCGGGAAAAGGGGGGATGCTTTTGGCCAAACTCGATGATATCCCGGTGTGGCAACCTCCTGTTCCTGCCTATGTGGTGCACCGGGTTCGGCCGGGCGAATCGCTATCCGTCATAGCCGCGCGGTACAAGACATCGGTGCGATCCATTATGGCTATGAACAGCCTCAGAAGGAGCCATTATCTGAGAGTGGGATGGAAATTGAGGATACCGACCAGCAAGCTGCGGGCCTCCCAATTGAACCGGTTAGAAAGGCCTCCTGTTCAGACGGCCAGCCTTAAGGATGATCTCGTGACCTATGTGGTGGAGGAAGGCGACTCTCTGTGGATAGTCGCCGAACGGTTCGGCACTACGATTAGGGTGATTCAATCTCTCAACCACCTCAGCAGCTCTGAGCTCAGGGTCGGGCAAGTTCTGAAGGTTCCTCGCGCTTCTTCGACCTCTGATTCCACGGAGACCGATGTCTACCGCGTGCGAAAAGGGGATTCCCCCTATTTGATCGCCAGAAGACATCGCATGAACCTTGCGGAGTTTCTCGAGTTGAACCACCTCACCCCCAGAAGCACCATCTTTCCAGGGCAGACACTCCTCGTGAAAGCGGATTGACCCTACATCCTCGGCTTAAGGCTAAAGGCGTAAGGCATAAGGAAGTTTCACGGGCACGATTAATTTGCCGTGAGCCTTGCGCTTCAAAGAAGGTTATGGCGATCCCGTGCAAAGGGTTCATCCATTTTGGGGCGGCGCGTCGGTAAAAAACCGCCTGTCTATGGTCACGGTGCCAGGACCTTGTAACCGAAGTACGTGGGAACCGCCATGATCAGACCCTCCCAATAGGTGCATAGAATCAAGACGGCAATGGACGCGAGCAAGAAAGGAAGTATGGCTCGCGACAATCTCTCCAAGCTCGTCTGACCAATGGAGCAGGCGATGAACAGGCAAACGCCTACCGGTGGGGTGGTCAGCCCGATTACCAAATTAAGGACAAGGATCACCCCGAAATGAATCGGGTCCACGCCGATTTTGAGCATGAGGGGAAGCAGAACCGGCGTGAGAATGATCAGCGAAGCCGTGGTTTCCATGAATGTCCCGATCACGAGCAGAAGCATGTTGGTGAGAAGCAGAATAAGGATTTTGCTGTGGGTCAAGGCGAGCATTCCTTCGGTGACCCGCTGGGGGATTTCTTCGCTGGCCAGGAGCCAGGAAAAAATGCTTGCTGTGCCGATCACAAGCATGACCAGGGAGCTTGTGGCACCTGTTCTGAGGAAAAGTCGAGGCAGATCCTTCAGGTGAATATCCCGATAGACGAATAGGCTGATGAACAGGGCATAAAAAACGGCAATGCAGGCGCTCTCCGTAGGGGTGAAGACCCCGGTAAGAATACCGCCAAGGATAATAACGGGCATCAGGAGAACAAGGCAAGCATCAACACTCACTTTGACTGCCTCTCTGAGGGAGGGGCGGGTGCTTTTTGGATAGCCTCTCTTTCTTGCATAAAACCAGATCACGGCCATTTGGAATACACCGAGGAGTATGCCGGGCACGAAGCCTGCGAGGAAGAGGGATGCAATGGAAACCTCACCCAAGACGCCGTAAATGATGAAAGGGATCGAAGGGGGTATGACCGGACCGATGGTTGACGATGTGGCCGTCACCGCTGCCGAGAACTCACTATCATAGCCGTCCTTTTTCATGGCGGGGATGAGAATGGCGCCTACAGCACTGGTATCCGCCACTGCTGCCCCTGTTATGCCTGCGAAGAGCATGCTGATTACTACGTTGATATAGGCCAAGCCGCCTCGGAATGAGCCCGCAAGAACATTGCAAAACCTGAGCAGGCGGTAGGTCATGCCGCCGGCGCTCATAATGTTTCCAGCAAGGATAAAAAAAGGGACGGCCATCAAAACAGGGGAGTCCATTCCGGTGAAGATTCGCTGGGCGACAAGAACGAGGGGTGTGTGTCCGTGGGTGATGAAGGCAATCAAAGGGGCAAGCCCAAGCACAAAAGCAATGGGGACGCCTATGATGAGGAAAACCAGGAAGGATACTGAAATAATCAACACCAGCATTTTTTCCTCACCCTTGCCCTAAGACGGATTGCGCAGGTTGTCTTCGGGTTTTTTCAGGATGGAACTGATCACATGGACCAGCATGACGGTCGACCCAATGGGCAGGGCCAAGTAAGGGATGGCCATGGGGATACGAAGCGCAGGGCTGATCTGGGTACTGGTGACCACAACGAGCTTGGCTCCTCCCCACAGCATGACAAAAAGGATAACGATCACAGCCGATTGAGCGGCAAGAATGACAATACGGCCCCATCTCATGGGCAACTGACCCAGGAAGAAGGTGACCGCTATGTGCTCACCACGTTTGACGGCCACAGCAGACCCGAGGAGCGAGGCCCAGACAAGGCAGTAGCGGGCAAACTCTTCTGTCCAGAAAAGGGGGAGGTGAATCAGGTAGCGAAACAAAACCTGCAAGAAAACGACCACGGCCATGACGGCCAGCAAGAGGATCAAGGCCCATTCGCAGGCTCGATTCAGAGGTTCACTCAGTTTTTGCAGCACATTCAGGATTCCTCACCCCGCTCAGGAGCGGAACTTGAATGATGGTGTGGGGCAGTCTCTGACCCGGTTTAACACACTTCGTCCACCCGCAGTAACCAAAGATGAGGACGGAGGGGGCAGGGCTACTCCTGAGACTGAATTTTCTTCAAAATGATTTTCCATTCCGGATATTGCTGGCAGAACTTCTCATAGACCGGCGCCATCGCTTCAACAAACAGGTGTTTGTCCACTGTATCGACAACCATGCCTTGGGCTGTCAAGTCCTGGATCTGCTTGGCTTCATTGTCTCGTATGATCTTTCGTTCAAATGCGGCGGCTTCAAGCGCCGCCTGCAAGAATAGCCTTTGCCAAGCCGGTTTGAGTTGGTTGAATTTCCTTAGGCTCATGCTCAGGGGCGCAGGCGAGTAAAAATGCCCTGTGAGGCTGAGATATTTCTGGACCTCGCTCAGTTTGTACGCGTGGATGATCGCAATGGGATTCTCCTGGCCGTCGATGACTTTCGTCTGAAGAGAGGTGTACACTTCTCCCCAGCTCATGGGTACGGCCTGGGCGCCCAGTTGGCGGACCGAGGCCAAGTGGATGGGGTTTTCCATGGTCCTGAACTTGAGGCCTGCAAAATCCTCGGGCTCTATGAGCCGTCGCCTGGAATTGGTAAAATTCCGAAAGCCGTTCTCAAAGAAAGCCAGTCCCTTGATGTTCGCTGAATCGAGGCCATTCAGAAGCTCTCGACCCACGGTGCCGTCAAGGACTTTGTCCACGTGCTCAGGATTCTTGAACAGAAAGGGCAGATCCACCACGCCCATGCCGGGGCAGAAATTTGAGACCGGGCCGGTTGCCGTCACAGCCAGATCGATAGTACCCAACTGGAGTCCTTCCAGCAGTTCCCGCTCCCCTTTCCCGAGCTGGCCCGAGGGGTATACTTTCATGATGAGCTCTCCGTCGGTTCCTTCCATGACCAATCGGGCAAATTCTTTTGCGCCGATCGCGTAAGCATGATGGGGAGGTGTGACTACAGCCAGCTTCAGAGTGGTTTTGGCGAGCCCGCGTGAAGGCCCTACAAGCAGAAGGATGGAGAGGAGTAGACTCGTAAGAACAAATCGTTTCATGGGGGCTGTATTCCTCCTTTTTAGAGGTTTCCGTTTTTAGAAAAGGCCAACATAACGGACACTATGCTTTTTCGCTCAATGAAGGCGTATGACCCTATCACATCGTTTCGGGGAATGCAATGATTCCAAACCAGCTGATTTTTCAGGGGATTGCATATTTGATGATTCGATGGTATATGGATCTTGAACGCCACGGCGCAAAGCCCGCGGGATAGGGGCTTTTCCGAGGAGGCGAGGGGTGCTGAGGATAATGAACTGATCCGGAGAAGAGGAGGCGCACATGACCGTCATCCATGGCTTTGAGTTGATTCGAGAACAGGAAATCGGAGAATTGAGAACAAAGGCCCAACTGTTCCGGCATGTGGGGACAAAAGGGGAACTTTTGTCCCTCATTAACCAGGACGAAAATAAAGTCTTCGGGGTTACCTTTAGAACACCTCCCTCCGACTCCACCGGGGTTCCCCATATTTTGGAGCATGCTGTGCTTTGTGGATCACGAAAATATCCTGTGAAGGAACCCTTCGTGGAATTGCTCAAGGGTTCGTTGAATACCTTTCTGAATGCCATGACCTAACCCGACAAAACATGCTATCCTGTGGCAAGTCAGAATGTAAAAGATTTCTATAACCTGATTGATGTCTACCTCGATGCTGTTTTCCATCCCCGTCTCACCCCTGCTGTCTTGCACCAGGAGGGCTGGCATTTTGAGCTGGAGCCCGATAATCTTCTTACTATTAAGGGGGTAGTCTTTAACGAGATGAAAGGGGCCTATTCGTCTCCGGATCATCTCCTGGCTGAACACTCCCAGCGGTCTCTCTTTCCGGACGTAACTTACGGATTAGATTCCGGAGGCGACCCCAAGGAGATCCCCAACCTGACTTTCGAGCAATTCAAGGCTTTTCACGAAACCTATTACCATCCTTCCAACGCGCGGATCTATTTCTATGGCGACGACGATCCTGAGATGCGTCTACGCATTGCCAATGAATATCTGAAGGCCTTCGAGTGGATGCCCGTTGATTCAGAGATTCCCCTTCAGAAGCGGTTTGACCGTTCTAAACGTATCATTCGCGCCTTTGCTGGGGGTAAGGAAGAAGAAGGGGCCAAAGGCATGTTTACCCTCAATTGGATGCTCGATGACACGACTCACCCGGAGCTCAATTTGGCCTGTCATATGCTGGAATACATCCTTCTGGGAATGCCCGGATCACCTCTGCGAAAGGCTCTCATGGATTCGAACTACGGGGAAGATATTGCTGGCGAAGGGCTCGCAAGCGAAATTCGCCAGATGTATTTTTCGACGGGCCTGAAGGGGATGGATCCAAAGAATGCGGATCAGGTCGAGAATGTGATTCTCACTACGTTGACCGAACTGGTCTCACAAGGGATCGACCGCCGGACTGTGGAAGCAGCCCAGAACACCATCGAATTTACTCTTCGAGAGAACAATACCGGTAACTATCCCCGTGGCCTGGTATTGATGTTGAGGGCACTGACCACCTGGCTCTATGGCAAGGACCCCTTGGCGTTGATCGCCTTTGAAGCGCCCCTGGAATCGGTCAAAAAAGAAATTTCCCAGAAAAGTTCCTTTTTTGAAGAATTGATTGATCGCTACCTATTGAAGAATCCACACCGGACCCACCTTGTTCTGGAGCCAGACCCTGAGTTGGCCAAAAAGGAGGTGGCCTCAGTGCGGGACCGGCTGGCCAAGGCAAGGGCAGTCATGAGTCCTTCTGAGTTAGAGGAAATCCAACGTACCGCGCAGAAACTCAAGGAAAAGCAAGAGGCCCCGGATTCCCCCGAGGATCTGGCCAAAATTCCGTCCCTGCGACTGGGGGACTTGAGTAGGGTGAACAAGTTGATCCCTTTGGATTCTCTTCCTGTGAAGGAGCCGCAGACCCTTTACCACGACGTGTTTACCAGCGGTATTGCCTATCTCGAATTGGGATTCAACCTGCACACATTGCCCCAAGGGTTTCTTCCATTTGTCCCTCTGTTTGGGAGAGGGCTTTTGGAAATGGGAACGGAGGAAGAGGATTTTGTGAGCCTTACACTCCGGATCAGTCGAAAGACCGGGGGAATCCACCCCGTGTTCCACACTTCCGTTGTTAAGGACTCCAAAACAGGAACCGCCTGGTTGTTCCTGCGGGGCAAAGCCATGATGGCACAAATAGAGGAACTCCTCGCTATTCTGCGAGATGTGCTTTTAACTGCTCGCCTGGACAATCAGGCACGGTTCCGACAAATCGTGCTGGAGGCGAAGGCGCGGCTCGAACAGGCGATTATTCCCGCCGGCCACCAAATGGTCAACCTGAGATTGCGAGCCCCTTTTAATGAGGCTGATTGGGCGGCGGAGCAAATGAAAGGCGTCAGTTTCCTCCTCTTCCTTAGAGAACTGGCCAGAAGGGTTGAGGAGGATTGGTCCGCTGTTCATCAAGACCTTGAAAAAATAAGGAAAATACTGGTCGATCGGAACGCCATGCTTATCAACGTGACCATGGACGAGAAGGGCTGGAAACAGTGTCAACCCCAGGTCCAGGAGTTCTTTGAACATCTTCCTGCATCCTCGGTGGAGACGGTGCCATGGAACCCAGATAAAAAAACAGATTTTGAATGTATGACTATACCGGCTCAGGTCAATTATGTTGGGAAAGGCACTAATCTCTACGCTAGGGGATATCGCTTTCACGGCTCAGCCCATGTGATCAGCCGCCACCTGCGCAATGCATGGCTCTGGGAAAGGATCCGTGTTCAGGGCGGCGCCTACGGTGCTTTCTGCCTTTTTGACCGGCTCTCCGGGGTTTTGACCTTCCTCTCTTACCGGGATCCCAACCTCCTCAGGACGCTTGAAGCGTTTGATGCGTCGGCCCAGTACCTGAAGAACCTCGACTTATCGGACGATGAGCTCAAGAAGTCGATCATTGGAACCATTGGGGATATAGATCAGTATCAGCTTCCGGACGCAAAAGGCTATACCTCCATGGTGCGGTATCTGTCAGGAGAAACGGACGAGGACCGACAGAGAATGCGAGAGGATGTGCTCGGCACAACGATCAAGGACTTCAGATCTTTTGGTGAACTCCTGGAAGATGCCGCACAGACCGCCCTGGTCAAGGTTCTGGGATCACAGACTGCGGCGGACGAGGTCGCGGGAAAGCGGCCGGGATGGCTGAAGGTGTTTCCGGTCCTGTGAAATCGTTTGTTACGCGCTCCTTTCCTCAAGGCCGCTGCTTCGCTTCGTTTTGCGGATCACGACTTTTTCGACTTTTTCTTTCAACATATTATAGTAGCGGTCTTTTTCGTCCCAAATGATCGCGCCTGTGCTGCTGCCGTCGACCTCGTCGCACACCATGCACCCTTCTCCGTCGGTTTTGTAGTCCTCGCAGATGAAGAGGTTGGTGCCTTCGATGTCGTCCAAAAGGAGCGTGAAGAGCGCAGCATAACTCGGGCGGGTGTGGTCTGCAAAACTGACCAGGATATCGCTGCTTTGATTTAAGACGACGAGAGCATATTCAGAGCGCAAAAAGAATTCGCCGTCATAAAACTGGCCCTGTGAGTAAACGCTCTTGCCTCTATAAAATGTCTCAAAAACGCTTTCGATCTCCTGCGCTATCCTCTGCTGTTCCTCGCTAAGTTGCGTGGTCTCTCGATGGTTTTGCATGTCTGCTCCTTCCCGCCGGGTTTAACCATGCCGGAAAAGCGGGCTTGAACTTATATTATAGCCTTCTGACACCCTTTAGACAATCCCATAACACCGAGTGTGCTCGTTCTCGGCGATTTACGGAACAAGGGTTTGGCGGTCAAAATCGGTTACATACGGGCAAAAAGAGCAGAAAAAGGGCCATAGCCGTAGAAGTAATCTCATCCCTGTCCAAAAACGGTTCGCGATGTTGCAGGGGTATAAGGGTCTCTTTTCAAAAACGAGGGGGATCGGGCAAAGACTCAGCAGAAAGGTGCCCCCAAGCCCGGCGGAGACCATCATCAATCCATTCCATGGAAGGCTTTTCATGGCCATTTCCGCAGGAGGCCTTCCGCCCGCCTAACGCATCACCTTACGCTGTGTTCCGGGCACCGGCCTTCTCGGTTTTGAAAAGAGACCCTCTAAAATCACGCGATGTGCAAAAACAAACACTTATGCAACTAAAAAGTTCATTTCAAAGTTATTTTGGACAGAAGTGAAGTAATGTATTTTATTAAGAAATGTCCTTTATGGGGGGTGACTTAGAAAAGGGGCTAACCGTATCGTACACGGAGACGGGCTGTTGTGTCGGCTTTCTCAATACTTGATGAGGTGGTCCCAGAAATCAGGATCTTGATCCTTCCAGTTTTTTCCAAACCTCCTGTCGCAGAATCCGCTTAGCCTCTCGTACCATTTGGCCCAGGAGTTCTGCTTTTTGGCTCTCGCCTCCAGCACATCGGCTACGTAAAGAGCAATATTGCTGATCTCGTCCTTAGGAGCGTAAAAAGCTGCGCCCTTTTCTGCTGATTTCTTCAAATCCTCTTTGCTGAGTGCATGGGCGGTGAGCATAAGTGCAGGGATGTCTCGTCTGGTGGCTATGTCCAGCAAATCATAGCCCCGGACGCCCATGATGTCCAGTATGACGGCATGATATTGGTTCTTCTCAAGAAGCTCCCTGGCTTCTTCATAGGTTGAGGCCGTATCGATTTTGCACATCTCCAGGAGTTCACAAATCATCTGGAGAATGTCATCCTCGTCATCCACAATGAGGATCCATTTGCCGCTTAATGTCTTCTGTACATCCATTGCTCCCCCTACCTAAGATCGACCTGGTTGTCCGGCCTAAGACCCACCTTCTGACGAGGGCGGGTCAGGCGACGTGGCAGGCATTGAGTCGAATAAACGAAATAGCCCCGGACCGGGGTGGGAATGGACTCCCACCCCGGCGATTTGCGAGGCCGGTCTTTTCCTGCTAGGGCCTTTGAATGAAGAGGGCCTATTTGTATTCCTTGCTGTATTTTTCAACCATCTCCCGGGCCGCATTGAACACGGCCTCCCCGTCAACACCCTTCTCATTGGCCTGCTTGATATACTCGGCAAAGACGGGCTTCACTGCTTCTTTGAACTTGGCAGATTCCTCGTCCGAGAGCGTGATGAATTCATGGCCCAGCTTCATGCAGAATCGGCGTCCCGACTCGTCACTGTCCCCCCACGCCTTGGCCGTGATGTCTTCGTATTTTTTGCTCACGTCGGTGATGATTTTCTGGAGGTCCGGGGGAAGGCTGTTCCATTTCTTGAGATTCATGGCCACGAAGAATCCCTGAGAATAGGAACAACTGTAGGTGAGTGTGGTGTACTTGAGAACCTCGCCCTGTTTAAAACCCTCCAGCGCCTCTATGGGGACCAGGGTACCGTCCACGATGTTTTTCTTGAGCGCATCATAGGTTTCGCCCTGGGACATGGCCACGGGTGCGGCTCCGAGGGCCCTGACGATCAACTGGCTCGTTCCGGTCGATCGGATCTTCAATCCTGCTACATCCTCCAGCTTATGGACCGGTTTGTTCACTGTGTGGAGCAGACCGGGACCGTGGGCGAAGAGATAGCAGACATGAACATCTTTCAGCTCCTCGGGCTGAAATTTTCTGTTCAGCTCGTTGATGACCCTTGTCGCGACAAAGGCGTTGGGGTAACCGAAAGGGTTGTCCACCGCCGATATGACGGGGAAACGTCCCGGAGAATACGCGAAAACGGACAAGCCGAAATCTGAGATGCCTTTAACAACTCCATCATAGATCTGCGGGGCCGGTGTTAAAGATCCCCCGGTGAATATCTGTATTTTGATCCGGCCGTTGGAAAGTTTTTCAATCTCCTTGGCCCAGGCCTCGGGAACCTTTGTTTGAATGTGAGTGGGGGGGAAGAACGTGCTGTAAGTGAATTTGTAAGTTGCCGCTTGGACCGGCGTTATGCAGGTCACTGCAGAAAAAAAGAATGCTCCGA
>JARRRH010000020.1:0-11244 GCA_037380925.1 Deltaproteobacteria bacterium
GGCGGCTACCTTTGTTTTGCTCTCCTATATTGGTCAGGCCATGGAACATCCACGCTCAATGCTCTGGCGGCATGAAGCGGCCAGTAGGGATGGCGCAACATCTCCCGTGCCATGATAACCACATCGGCTCGTCCTGTCGCTACGATCTGCTCGGCCTGGACGGGCTCGGTGATAAACCCAACCACACCGGTGGGTATGGCGACTTCGCGGCGGATTGCCGCCGAGAAAGGGAGGTGGTAACCGGGTCCGGCGGGAATGACCGCATGCGGCACCAAGCCCCCGCTCGAACAGTCAATCAGGTCCACGCCAAGGTTCTTGAGCCGGCGAGAGATATCAATCGACTGGTCGAGGTCCCATCCTCCCTCCACCCAATCCGTACAGGAGATGCGAACGAAGAAAGGGAGGGACTCGGGCCAAACCTCTCTGACCTTTTCGGCCACTTTCAATGGGAACTTCTCTCGGTTCTCCAGAGGACCTCCAAAATCGTCTTTCCGGTGGTTGGAAAGGGGGGACAAAAATTCGTGGAGCAGGTATCCGTGGGCCATGTGGAGCTCCAGAACTTCAAAACCTGCCTGCAGGCTCCTTTCTGCAGCAGCCCGAAACCGAAAACAGACTTCATCTATGTCTTGCAGCGTCATCTCTGCGGGAAGAGGCGAACGTTCCCGGAAGGGAAGAGGACTTGGAGCCATGGGCTGCCATCCTCCTTTCTCCGGTGACAAGGGCTCGTCCCCACGCCAGGGCACATCGATCGAAGCCTTCCGGCCTGCGTGAGCCAGCTGAATCCCGGGAATGGAGCCCTGTGCTTTAACGAATGCCGTGATCCGCTTGAATCCGCCCGCATGCCCATCGGACCAAATCCCGCTATCCCAAGGGGAAATGCGTCCTTCCGGTGAGACGGCTGTAGCCTCCACCATGACCAGAGCGGCTCCGCCCACCGCACGGCTGCCCAAATGGACGAGATGCCAGTCGTTCGGCATGCCCTCCTCGCTGGAGTACTGGCACATGGGCGAGACGAAGATGCGGTTTTTGAACTTTATTCCTCTTAACTGAAACGGCGAAAACAGTTTCATTTCACATTTCCGGGCCATATGTCTAAGCGCTCACGGGCACAATTGCGATAACGTTTCTTTCACGGCCATATGTTCACCACATAAGCACGGACCCGCCGTCGCGCCTGATCACGCTATGGCGGGCAGGGATCACGCAGGATAACAATTTTTTGCCCGTCGGGAGACGACGACGGGCAAAAATTGAGTGAGGTAGCCTTCAGGAAAAAGCTTCTCAGTCCTCTTCCTCTTCGTCCCAGTCGTCCCAAGAGGGCCAATAGGGACCGGGGCCGTACCAATCCAAGCCCCATCCCCATCCCGGGCCATAGTACCAACCAAAATAAGAGGGGTACGGATAGACGTAGGCCTTCTTTTTCTTCCACAAGTGAAGTTCTTTAATCGCCACGACAGGGTAAGTGTATTGTGACTTACCCAGCGGACGAGTCTCCTTCCCCGTGATTTCGCCGGCCAAGGTGATTTTTCTGCCGTTCTTGTAAATCTCGGGATCCAGGAAGCGTGAGCTCTTGGCGATAAAGCGTCCTTGGGAGTGCCTTGACGCCGCCGGCACTTCCATGTGGTCCAGTGGAGTTTGCAGGACAAAGATCTCGGAGCCCTCGGTCAATGTCACGGTCTCGATGATGGACCCTCCCCACAGCACAATGGATCCAATGTAGTTGGTTGGATTCTCGAGAACCATGGGGAAGGTCAGATCTTTTCTTGCTTCCTGTCGGAGTTGTTGGGATATGGGATAGGAACATCCCGCGAAGGCCGCCACACATAACACTAAGACGAAATACTTTGCAGGCCTTTGACACCCCATTTGCTTTTCTCCTCTTTTCTGATTTCTTATTGTCGCTTCTCCCCTCTCTGTTCAAGAACGAGCGGGCCCATGCCCACTCTCCTCATCAAGAGCCGTCACCGCAGCGATGAGAGAGAGGTGCGTCAAACCTTGGGGAAAATTTCCGAGCATCTCCCCTTGCCCGGGGTCATACTCCTCTGAGAAGAGAAAAAGATCGTTTCCTGCTGAGAGCGCTTTCTGAAAGATCCGGTGAGCCTCTTCCCTTCTTCCTTGATTGGCCAGACATTCCACCAGCCAAAAGGTACACGCCAGGAAAGTGCCCTCCCTTCCCTCCAAATCGTCACCATCAGCGGCATACCTGCGCAAGAACCCATGTTCTTCCAGTTCTTTTCTGATTGCATCCGTAGTCCGGATCATGCGTTCGTCTTCATAACGCACGAATCCCGTAACGGGCAGAAGCAGCAGAGCCGAGTCCATGCGGGGAAAGCCGAAGGCCTGAATGAAGACCCCCCGCTCATGATCATAACCCTTCTCCTCTATAGCATGACGTATCCGGTCTCGCGCCTTTTTCCATTCCTCCGTGGGCGCCTTCCGGCCGAGTTCCTCCGCCATCCTCACTCCCCGGTCGAGGGCGGACCAGCACATGGCTTTGGACTGCACAAAATGCCTGGGGGAGCCCCGCATCTCCCAGATGCCCTGATCGGGCAAGTGCCACGACTTCATTGCAGCGTTAAGCACATCAGCCAGAAAATCCCAGTAATCCTCATCGGGTTCATGCCCCCGCCGGTCCCAGGTCCAAGCCAGATCAAGGATTTCGCCGTACACATCAAGCTGGATCTGCTTTTCGGCAGCATTGCCCACCCGAACGGGCTTGGAGCCCCGATAGCCTTTAAGGGGTGGAATCTCGAATTCATGGAGGCGTCGTTCGCCGCCCACTCCAAAGACGATCTGGATCTCCTCTGCACTTCCTGCGGCGCTCCGTTCCACGAACCGGCGAAACCCGTCCGCCTCGGCCACGTGTCCCACAGTGGCCAGGGAGCGCACCGTGAAGGCGGAATCCCTGACCCAGCTGAAGCGGTAGTCCCAGTTCCGTACTCCACCCATTGTCTCGGGAAGAGAGGTGGTTGGGGCGGCGGCAATGGCGCCTGTGGGAGCGTTGGATAACCCTTTGAGCACTATGGCCGATCGCCGGACCTCGGTGGCATAGGGACCCGTTACGTGACTTCGAGAAGACCAGTTTTCCCACCATGCCCGTGTTTCCTCCAGTCGCCGATCGAGCTCATGGATGTCCGGCACATCGACCGCCTCTTCGTCGAGATCTTCCGGTTTCCTGTAGAGAAAAGATAGACGAAGGCGCTCTCCCTCAGAGATCGTACAGGACCCTGCAAGGTCATGACGATAGTTCATATGAAGAGGGAAGTCCCCGCAGATCAGGAGACCGTCGCTCCCTCCCAGTGCGATGAAGTGATCCTTCTTGTAGGGCCGGATCCATGGTTTCACAGCACCGTAGTCAAAGCGGGGCATCACTTCCACGCTGATTTCCATCTTGCCCTTCACTCCTTCTATTATGCGAAGGACCTGGCGATGGGGATGGTGCTCTCCCCCTTCCCTCATGGTAAAGCAGTCGCGAATACGCACTGCTTGCTCGGGTCTTTGAAATGTCGTTTCCAGGATCAATGTATCGTCCAAGTAACGGCGAACGACCTCACAGCGGAGCTTAGGGCTGATCTTGGAGTAGCCTCCCCGGTCCCAGTCAAGAAGGCGGCCGAAACAACTCGGGGAGTCAACCCGAGGCATGCAGCACCAGTCAATGGAACACGAACGGGAGATCAGAGCTGAAGAGTGACAGTCACCTATATAACCGTAATCACTGATGGGCGGGTTCCTCATGGCCCGGACTCCTTCCCTTCGAACGTTTTTCTCTGTAAGAATTTCTAGTGAATTGGGTACCCACTGGACTCGCCTTTTCCGGAATACACGGTTGCTTGCCGGAGGGAGCTTCACTCCCTATAGTACCCCATGGCCTGCGGAAGCCATTTTTTGATGTCCGCTATGCGCTGCTTATCAGCAGGATGGGTTGAAAGAAAGGCAGGCGGCTTCTGTCCTTTCTCTTCTGCGTTGGCCATACGCTGCCAAAAAAGAAGGGCTTGCCTCGGATCATACCCGGCTTTTGCCATGAGAATAAGTCCGATGTGATCCGCCTCGGACTCCTCGGCTCTGCTGAAGGGCAGAAGCACTCCCACCGTGGTGCCGATCCCGAAGGCACTGAGGATCGCCTGTGTTGTGAGTGAGGACTCGTTGTGAAGGGCTGCGGACAGACCCGCTGCTCCCAACTCGACCAGGAGCTGCTGACTCATTCTTTCGGATCCGTGACGCGCTATAACATGGGCTATTTCGTGAGCTATCACGGTCGCGAGCCCGGCTTCATTTTCCGTATATTTGAGAATCCCGGTGTAGACCGCCACCTTTCCTCCAGGGAGGGCGAAGGCATTTGGTTCCTTGCTCTCGATGACATTGAACTCCCACTTGTACCCTTTGGTGACATCGGGAAATTCGCGGTCTGCGACCTCCGCAATGCTCCGTCCCACTCTTCGCACCTGGTTCACAATGGCTTCATTGTGGGAAAGTTTTGAGGTTTTCAGAATTTCACCGTAAGCGTTTGTTCCGAGCGTTACTGCTTCGGATTGTGAAACAAGAATAAGCTGTTCCCTCTTTGTATAGGGTGCGGTCGCGCAACCCATTAAGATCAAAGCCAAAACAAAAAGCCTTATTATCACGCGAAGCATCTTATTCATCTCATGTTTACTCAAAACAGTCCGCTCTTTTCCCCTACTTCTTTTCTCTCTCGACTTTCTCCTTAAGTTTTTTCACCAACTCCTCGTAGGAGGAATTGGTCAAGATACTGCTGATCTGGGTGCGATAATTGTTGACCATGCTGACCCCTTCGATGCTCACGTCATAGATAAGCCATTGTCCCTTCTCTTTCATAACCCAATAGGTGATGGGGATTTCAGTGCCTTTGTGGGTGATGATCCTCACCTTAACCGTTCCGTACCCGTCTTCAGTGGATTCACCGACGTAGCGAATCTTCTCGCCCGAGTACCTCTCAATTTCGCCCATGTAGGCACTTTCAATGAGATCGGTGAAAAGTCCGGTAAACTCTTTTTTCTGTTCCGGAGTCCGGTCACGCCAGTAAACGCCCATAGCCGAACGGGCCATGGCAGCCCAGTCGAACCGATTGTCGGCCGCTTTGCGAATAAGCTTTCGTCGCTCCTCCTGTTTCAGGTCTGGGTTGTTCAGAACAGCGAGCACCTTGTCGATACTCTCTTTGAGCTGCTCTGTCGCCTCCCCGCCGAGCGCAGGGGGCGCACCCGCCGCCAGGACGATCCCAATAGTTGCTCCACACATCATTCTGAACAAGTGTTTCATCGATTTTTCCTCATCGAGCATCCAACTCCGGAGTTGTCAGACTTTTGAAAACGCAAACCACGTGCACGGCGTCCTGGATTTCCGGTTGGTACATGGTAGTCTCACAACGATCAAAGATCTTGAAACCGTAACGCGGATAGACCAGCTCCGGGCGATGCCGGCCGTATGAAAAAAATTTTCCATAGTACCTGCTGATGCTCGCGGACTTTACCATTTCCTCGTAAGTCAGCCACAATTGCTTTGCAATCATTTTGCCGCGAAAGCCCTTTTTCAGGTTGAAATGAAGATGCGCCGCATTCCCTGGATGCTTCGGCTGCTCCTTGAGGCCCTTGGCCACTACCCACCGGACGAATTGTTTACTACGGGGATGATCGTTGTATCTTCCCGTGACGAGCCTGAAGATCATCCGGGTGAGCGTGTTCAGGCCGCAGCACATAAGCGTGAGGCTGAAGTGGCTATTTGCAGAGCCGAGGAGATACCCCACCACCTGACCATCCACTTCCGCTACAAGCGCCCACCCCGGTTCGTACTCCAGATACGGGTCTGTAAATAAATCCGCAAACAGTTCTGTGTCCGTGTAGATCGTATCTATGGGGTTTCCCAGGAAACCGGTTTCGCAGCAAATCCGCCGAACCGTTTCCCTGTCCCCTTCGCAATACTTCCGGATGTGCAAGCCTTCTTCACCTCCTCTTGCTGAGAAGATCGCGTGCCGCCTCGCCCGTCTTCAGCAAGAAAATCGGAGCTCCTGCGGCCAGGTAAAGGTAGTAGGTGTATATTCGCCAGAGGATCAGGCTGAGTCCGATCGTCTGAGGAGACAAGTAAGGGCTCATGAAGACCGAGTACGCCACATCCACGCCACCCGCCCCTCCAGGCAGAACGATGAGCTGGCCCCCAAGATTCAACAGCCCTTGCAGCATAAAGATATAGGTGAAAGGGACGGCCGTTTTGCCGACAGCGACAATCACCACGACGAGTAGGGTATAACGGGGAACCCAGTACCCCAAAGTAAGCAGGTAAAGACCTGTCTTCTGGAGCCATGACATGCTCCGCAAGATGCGCAAGGCCTGCAGATAATCCACGGTCATCCTGGCCAAACGGTAGCGACGGGAGGCAAGCCATTGTGCACGCCCCATTTGGCGTCCTATAGATCGGCAAACCGGCCTGTGGTATCTGACCAAGGCCCACAAAACCAACGACCCCCCGATCACGACAACCGCCGTGACGGCTGCTATGCGTGAGCTGTTGGGAGTTCTCTCAAAAAAGAGAGCAATAGCGGCCAAAGGCATAAGGGTAGCGTAGTATAGCACATCGGCAAGGACGATCATCGACACCATACCCATGGCTCCCCCGAAAGACAGGCGCAGCTTGCGCAGGAGGAATGCGTAAGTCACGGGAAGGCCCACAGCGCCGGGCGTTGCATTGCCGGCAAATTCCGCAGCAATGGTGACCAGCGTGCCCTCACCGAATCCGATCTGTTGCCCCATAGCCTTTAGCAGCAGGCGGAGCCGAAGAGCGTTGGATGCCCAGCTCACGAGGATGATGAGCGTTAGGGCCGTCACCCACATCCACGAAAGCCGATTGAGCAATCTGAACTGACTCAGACCGCCAATAAACAACGGCACTGCCAGAGTCAGGGTGATACTGACAGTCAACAAAAGAAGGTGTGACCTCTTGAAATGCACGGACAGGCCCCTTTTCTACCCAGACAAAGCGCTACACGGCCATGGCTTGTTCTTCTGCCGTGCATCCTGATTTTTCTCTGTCAACCCCGGGAGTGTGAACTCAAAAATTGCCGAATTCGTAGGGCACGATTTTGTCTTTGACCTCTTTCTTGAAAGCCCTGTAAATCTCCAGGACAAAATACTTCCACACCAAAGCCCATCTTCCCTCTTTGTCAAAACGTCTCATAGAAAAAATGACTTGGGGATGGGTGAGATAGGCAAACTTTCCTTTGTCCGCAGCCCGGGACAAGTAGTCGTGGTCCTCGGCCACGAAGAGTTTTTCATTAAATCCGCCAATCCGGTCATGGAGAGATTTGCGAACAAAAATATAGAATCCGGATCCGTGCGGTCTAGTGTATTGGACCAGGTAGCAGTACCAATTGCTGCCCGTTACAAGCAGTTTGTCCAGTGTCTTTCCGCTGTCAGGACTGACAAAACCGGATGCCACATCCAGCATCTTGTGCTGGACCCGCCGTAACAGGTCATCCAGGAAAGTCGCTTTCACCATCACGTCAGCATCCAAAAACAGGATGTACTTCCCTTTTGCCTTTCCGGCGCCTTCGTTACGGCCTCGGGCAGGGGTGCCGCCTGCGACCACGAGGCACCCATACCTTCGTGCCACCTCAACCGTCTTGTCCGTCGATCCTGCATCCGCAACAATAAACTCATAACGGTTGAAAGACTGCTTTAGCAGGGAATCCAGCAAGCGGGGGAGGTATTTTTCCTCGTTGAGGGCGGGAATCACGATAGAAACCATCCCTGGGTCTCTTTCTCTGGACACCATTTTTCAGTTCCCCTATGAACAATTCGAATGGATTCTCGTTCTCGAAAGAGGTTGGGCCGTCCGGATCTTGGTATTATTGTCGGCTTCGGGGAGGGAAATAAAAATGGGGTGAATCGTGTATTCTCACCCGGGGAGTAACGTATTTTATGGGTTCCCCAAGCAAGCCTCCTCCCACATAGGCTGTGTCGCTATTCGCTTTTCGTGCTCTTCTGTCATTTCGAGCACAGCGAGAAATCTTGAGGCACCAAGCCCTTTCAGATTCCAGATTCCTCGGCTATCGCCTCGGAATGACATTATGACACAACCTCATAGAGCGGGTGGCATCAGGCGGCCCGCACGGATGAAGGCTGACAGGGTCTTTAAGCGAACTCTTGGAGTGGTCGAGTACCCTTCATTCCAGGGCCAGCAACAGGCTTCGGGCTGTCTCTTTAAACGGGTTATTTGTTGAAGATGAATTCAGAATTTCACGGCATTCACGAATCGCCGCTTCTTTGTCGCCCCGCCTTTGGTAGGCCTCCGCCAGGTAAAGGCGATTCAAGAGATACTCGGGGTCAAGTTGTGTCGCCTGTTCAGCGAAACGAACGGCTTTGTCTAAATCGCCGAAAGGCGACCATCCAGGAGCCTTGAGGTGGAGAAGGCTCAACACTCGCGAGGCGCCCCCGTGGTCGTAGGCGGGTAAGGACTGACGGACCTTTTCCAGCTCCGCAATCCCCTGCTTCGTCACAAAGTAAGCCTGAAATATGCTCACATGCTGGGCTTTTCGGAGCAGGAAAAGACCGTACCAGTAATGGGCTTCCAGGCGATTTGGATCTATATTTATAGCCTTTTGGGCATAGGAGCCGGTCTTTTCAAAAAAGGGATATGCGGTTTCAATCTTTTCCAGGGGGTCCACCATGCGGTAATAGGCCTCGGCGAGATAGAGAGGGAATCGCACGTCATCAGAGAATTTCTTCGCCGATTTCTTTAAAATAGAAACCGCCATGCTCATGTTTGACCGGTTCCTTTCGTCTTGATCCATCAACGCCCTGGCGTGGCTCAGGACAGATTCTTTTTGCTGTTCGGCCTCTGTCGCGGCCCCGGCCCTCGCAGCCCACAGAACAGCAAATAACAGAAAAACGAGAAAAAACAGGCTCACCCGTCTGGGGCGCCTATGAGTGGATGGGGGAAAAGTTTTTATCATTTCGTCCGCCTTACTAAAAAACATTACTAAAAAAATACACCACTGTATTAAAAAATCAAGGCTTCGGCGGATTCAGAAATCTGTGACGCTCCACCCGCAGAGCGGGGGGCATCAGGTGGCCTCCACCGACGGGGGCTCAGGAAGGTAGCCTTTTCTGAAGTGACTGGTGAGAGGGCGCCGTCCGGTCCTCACCAGTCCACGGATGAGTTCAATTTTAGCGCTTTGTCGAGAACGCTGGTGAAGACCGGGCCAGCCCCTGAGCCTCATGACCCAAAACATACCGGCTCTTCCAAACCCCGGACCGGTAGAACCTAGCCGGGTCCTCCACCAGAGGTGGAGGGTTCAGTGACAACTGAGACTCACTTGCAGGGGCCTGGGGGAGATCCCCAGGCTCCTGCAACACCGCGAAACCATTTTTTGGCAGGAATGTCCGGGACTCCCTAAAGCGGAGGAAAGGGCGGTGTCATGGCCGTCGGTCGCCGTGGGATCCGGTCAAGGTAGCGCAGAGATCAAGACGGAAGTTCGTGGAAAAATCCTTTATCAGCCCACTCATGGCCTGGGCAAACTGTGAAGCACTATTTTCATTGAAGGGTTTGCTCTCGAATCGGTAATCTCGGCGGAAAAGGAGCTTTCCCCCGTCCTCGGTGTCCGTCAGGGTCACCTCCACCTGAAAAACCGCTTTGAATTGGGGGCCCCTTTTTTCCCACCCGAACACGAGGACCCGTCCCGACAGTTCCAGTGGAGCGACGACAGGGCTGTCCGCACCTACTGCTTGAGGAAAAAGTGAGCCGAGATCCAGATCCCGGAGTAAAGATTCGGCCACCAAGGTTCCCGGCCTTGCAACCCACTGATGAGCGCTGGAGTAAAGGACCCGGCGGTCAGCCTCAAAAACCACCATTTCAGGCCGGTTATAGGGGCTGGAGGTTGAGAAATCCCACACCTTCACGGCCCTGCCGAAGCTCTTGGCGCATGCAACTTTTGAGGGGTCATACTCGATCTGGTAATAGTTTTGAGGAGGGGTTGACGAGGTTAAGAGGGAGGAACACCCTGCCGCCAAAATCAGCGCGAAAAAAAGGGGAGAAATTTTTCCTTTCATCAAGGCTGCCGCCTAAAGGGTTCGCTTCCCTCCGGCCGGGTCAAAATTCGGCCCGGTTCCTCCTTCAGGGATTGTACCAGTCCTCTGAAATCAGCAAGAAGCTGATTCAACCGGTAGACGCTCTCCTGGAAGAGGTCCAAAGATTGCTTCAACTGCGAATCCAGGGAGCGGATGCTGCTCTCGCCTGTTTGGACAAACTCATCGGCACGCTTGGAGATATCCGCAAAAGTGTTGGGTGGAATGGCTGCCAGTTGGGCTTCCAGGCTTTCTGCAGAGCTTTGAGCAGCAGCAATCGTTGAAGCAAGACTTTTAAAGCTCTTTTTCCATTCGTCAGGGGCTCCTCTCTCTCCCAGCGGCTCCAAAAGGGTTTTCAAGTCAAAGGATATCTCTTTGAGGTTCCCGAGGGTTTCGGGGAGATCTTTTTCGGAAAGAATCGCATTGACCCGGACCGCGGTCTTTTTCCATTCCGAAAGGAGTCCCTCAAGGTCCACGGATTCTACTTTTTTGTAAAGCGTTTCCAGAGCATTGCTGATTTCAGTCATCTCGCCCGGTCGGCTTGGGATCACAGGATACTTGACCGGAAAATCGATCTTCGGCGTCACCGCTTTGATGTTTGCAGGCGCCTTACCGATGGCCACGTAGCGCTGCCCGGTGATGCCCTCCTGGGCAAGATCTGCGGCCATGGATTCACTCACCCTGAAGTCCGGTCTTAGCTCCATCAGCACACGGACAAGGCGACCGTCCGGGGCAAGATCGATGGAGGAGATGCGACCTATCCTCACGCCGAGATAATCCACGGGCGCACCTCTTTGAAGTCCCGCAACGGAAACGTTGAAAAAAGTGACATAGGTCTTTGTGGGTTCAAAGAAGTGAGCGACGCCGATCCAGATTAGCGCACCCACCCCGATTCCCGCACAAACCAGAACAAAGAGGCCGAGTTTGAATCGACTGATCCGTCTGCTCATGGGCGATTCTCCGTGACAGGATCTCTGGGTACTTTTCTCTGGAAAAATGCCTTGACCCGTGGGTCTTTACTCTCCTGTTCCAGCTCTTGAGGAGATCCGGATGCGATCGTGCCCTTGGCTTCGCTATCCAGCATGATACACCGGCCCCCAAAGTTGTCGATGCTTCCCAGTTCATGAGTGACGACCACGACCGTGACCCCGAGGACGCCCCTGAGTTCTATGAG
>JARRRH010000021.1:0-11229 GCA_037380925.1 Deltaproteobacteria bacterium
GCCTACGCTACCAATGAGTTGAAGATCTCCTATTCATCCGGCGCTGCTCTTTTGGCTGTAGTAGGAGTCGCGGGTGCTGTCGGCAAGATGGTCCTCGGCCCTATGTCGGATTGTGTAGGAAGGCTGAAAGTGATGATGCTGTGCGGCGTCCTCGTTGCAGCCGGGGGCCTTGGCTTTGCATACGCGCGGGAGTTCGCCGTGCTGATTCTTTTCACGGTTCTCTTTGGCGCCGGGTACGGTATTATTTGGCCTGTCTTTGCCGCCGCTGCTCGAGACTTGTTTTCAAAGGAATACGCCGGTAGTATTGTCGGCCTGTGGACGGTATTTCACGGCTTGGGCTCCATCGTCGCTCCCGTATTCGCGGGCTGGACCATAGATACAACAAACACTTATTTTTGGGCATTTATATTGACTGTGACAAGCGCCCTCCTATCGTCCTTGTTGTTGTTGCCCCTTTTGAGGATCAGGGGGGGTTTGGGGGAGCCCTCTAGACCCTGAGTGTGCTGCGAATTAGGGAAATGGCCGGAACTCCATCCTCGGCCTGCTCCAGGAAAGGTGGCAAAGACGAGCAAACGAACTAGTCCTGACCGAATTTCTTCACGGCTTTCTCGATACTTTCCCCCGCCTTCTGAAGATCCTCTAACTTCATTACAGGCTTAAACTCCACAGTACCGTTGACAGCCAGGAACCAAGGCTCAGCTATGGCCGGAATCTGGGAAGCATCGTCCATATTAACAAACAGGATAGCGGATCTCTCACCCTCTTCTGCGAGGAAATAAGCCGCTTCAGGCTTGATCTCTTCCAAAATTGACTGAGCTGTTTTCCCCAGATTCCCCTTCCTTGCAAGCTCGTTTCCTCTCTCCATGTCCCAAACAACCCTGACCATGAATCTCATAGCATTACCTCCATTTTCGTTAAAAGAACAAGAAGACAGCCAGCTGCTGGCTGCCGGGGCAACCAGTTTGATCGAACAGGAAACTTCGGCCCCAGTTTTGATAAAAGCCTGGGCAATGACAAAGTTCAAAATCCAAAACATTTGGCATCGGGGCTTAGGATTTGATTTGCTTGCCCCGTTGAATGTTTACCCCGTGAAATCCCGAAGGGCTATTTCACTTGGGGCGAAGCCTATTCAACTGGGGGCATTTGAGCTTAGAGCTTTGGCATTTGACCGCTAAGCCAAGCCCGACAAGCCCGGCTTGATCAAGCACAGGCAGCAATTTTGCCATGAAATTTCATACAAGAACCCCGGCTTGGACTTGTAGCCTCCACCCGATGAATTATATGTCTTAACCACTGAAAAGAAAGGAGGGGATGCCTGTATTTCAGCGCGGGAATGACAGTATTTTGTGCTCTAAACGGTCCTTACCTCCTTCCGCTTCCTTTGGGTGTTCAAAAACCGCATCCCTGCACTTTTTTGTTGACGGCCGGCCGAGAGATTGTTTAAAAAGTCGTCATATATCAATATTGCTATATGTCTTGGTTGGCATAGAGCCGCTTCAATAGATTTGGGGATATGAACTGAAGGCCAAGAGATTCAAGGATCTACGCATGAAGAGTGCCTAGTTTTACCTCGTTTACCCCGTCAGAACAGTGTCCTCTCACCAGGACAAGTCTCCGTTAGACAGTCTTGAACTCTTTCTTGCTGAAGACGTCAATAGCTGCCTGGATGATGGATTCTCTTGTGATGATCTTCCTGGACATGGCACGAACGGTGTCGCCTTTGAGACTGATGATTCCTGTAGAAATTGTCCGCAAACAGAGCTGCACCTAGAGCTACCGTCAACGTAGGATCCCACTCGGTTTTAGGAGCCAACCGGCTTACCTTCAGGATGCGTTCCAACCAATTTACTATTCCCGGATTTTTGGCCAGTCCTCCGATGATCACGAAGCTCTTTTTAAAGCCTGATCTCGCCACCAATGTGCTGATTCGCTTGGCCATAGCATAATGGTAAGCGGCTATGACTTGTTCCAGCGGTACTTGGCTTCGAATTGAATCCAGAACTTCGGACTGAGCGTACACGGGGCAAAAGTCACTTAACTTCGGAAACTGATCAGATTGCAGCGCGATGCTTCCAATCTCGCCGACTTCTTTCTGAACCAGGTCAGCGAATGTTTCCATATATCGCCCAATCCCTGCAGCACATTTGTCGTTCCAAAGAAAAGAGGTTGCCCTGCCCTTTTCGGTGCAGTGAATGACCCTGCAACTTTCACCTCCGGCATCCAGCACGGTACGCACCGATGGGCCCCAAATGTGCACCGCCCCCGCGGCGCCGCACGCAATCTCAGACAGGGTTTCGTGTGCAAAAGGAACCTGGCTCCTTCCGCGACCCGTCGCCACCAGGTAATGGATATTTTCTAATTCCAGATCGGTTTTAGCTAAGGCTGCATTCAGAGCGGTGAAAGCAGAGTCTTTGGGCATTCGGGTTCTAACCTCAGAAAATGCATAGGGTCGTCCGTCCACCAGTATCGCACTTTTGGAGCTCACGGCACCACTGTCTACTCCAGCTGTTATCACCTCCGCCTTTTTCCAGTCCAGCTGTTCATTAATTGAGGCGCGCTCGCTCATTTTCCACCCCCATAACCAATCACCGCACCTATTGCACCTATATATTCCGGATGGTTTAACACGCTCACATCTTGTTTTATTAAAGCCTGAAGATGTTTTATGATCGCCTGAGATTTCGCTAATCCGCCAGCCGCCACGATCTCCTTGGTGAGAGACATATACGTGCACATGTCGGCAACCCGCTCAGCTATGTATTTCGAAATAGCATCTGCCACATCTACGATGTCCGTGCCTTGACACATCAAGTCAATAGCGTCTGATTGAGCCGACAGGGCGCATTGAATAGCGATAGATACGTTCTTGGTGGACCGAAGGGCTAGTTCGCTCATTTCCTGCTCACTCAACCCTAAAGATTTGGCCATGGTCGCGTAAAAAATGCCCATACCATCCGCACACTTATCATTTTGAACCACGTCCACCAGATTCCCTTTTTGATCAAAACACACCGCTTTGTGTATATTCCCCCCGACGTCGATAAGCGTTCTGGAATTCCTGTTGAGGAACAAAGCCCCCTTAGCATCCGCCATATATTCGGGTATCGTCTCAGTTACGTTCAGGGGCGATCCCTTAACTATATCCCCGAAGATGCCGGTAGCCACTATTCCACCGAGTTCATCCTCTGAGATTCCGGCTTGATCTGCCGCCTCATGAAGTGCTCTCTGAGCCGCAGCGACGACTTCAAATCCTGTGGGTACACTGCGATACCCAAGGATTTCCTCTCCTTTCATGATTATAGCCTTCGTATGGACATGACCTCCATCAACTCCCGCCCGGAATTTTCCCTTGTTCATGGCTCCACCCGCTGTATGATTTCTACAAGAGCTTCCAACTGTGTCCCAAATAGAGATATGGGCACGGTTGTATCCAATTCAAGCTCGGTCCACGGAATTCCCAGCATATCTACGATAGGCTTCAGCGCCACAATGTCCATGGATTGAGGACTGCAAAACCTCTGATAAACAAATATTATTCCATCCGGCTTGTAGTCCTCGATGAACTGTCGAATGAAGCGAAACCTTTTTTTCTCCCCCGTACCGGGAACGTTGTCTTTTGAAGGACAGGGGATTCTGCTGATGTATCCCTCAGCAATGGCTTCGAGCTTATCCTGCCTATCCTCAGGCACCTCAAACCAGAAGTACCTGGCCGCTGTGCACGAATCCATGAAAATCAGGTTTGTGCTGTAGTTCAGATTTTCAATTAAATCGAAAATTCTCAGGTCGTCACAAGCTCCCCCCGTCGCCATCAGCCTTACCCCTGGCGGCTTTTTGCCGGGCTCGCCTTCCAATCCCTGAATCAGCTGCTCCAGCATTTGGTTGCATTCTGGCTTGTCCATAACTTGGGCAGCCAAGGTCACGGCCGCGACTTCCGCTCCCGTTACAGGTGGGTTATCACGCCGTAGGAACTCCCACAGTCTTTTCAGGAGTCTTCTGGTCCGGTTGTAAACCTTAATGGTCCTCTCTATGTCATCGTCCGCGATGGTTTTTCTCGCAAACTCCTCTACGAAGTGCTTAAACTCTCCATAAGACTTCACCATGATCTCATGGGCATGTTTGGCATGTATGATATGAGGATGCTTTATAAGAAAGCTTTTATGTTGGAATCCTGCAAACCTGACCCAAACATTAAAGGCTTCAGCCATATGGATGCAACTGCTGCTATGGACGATCAAGTCCAGGTAATCATAATTGTGTTGCAGTCCTTGGTAGGCGCAATCATGTGAAAAAGTGCAGTAGGTTTCATGAATATAGCTCCTTGTCATGGCTTGCGATTCATGGGCGCTGAGAACTCTCACAGGTGTGATCCCGGCCGCATAGAGGATTTCCTCAGGAACATGGGTGCACATATACCCGGCCAAGAGGTGCCCTTTCCCTTGAAGGGATTTGGCGTACTCATGGGTATTCTCAGTTATGCGGCGAAACTCTTCGATGATTGCCTCGGAACTCTTCCTCATCTTTTCTCATGCACCTCCTTTCTTGTGAGCTTCCATGAGATGCACGAACAACTCTGTTTTCCGTTTAGAGCCCGGTATATCCATTTTCCGGACATCTACCGTTTCAGTGTCGTATTCTACGGTTGGAATTTCGCTTTTAAAAATGCGCTGCATGGCTATGTAACCGTTCCGGAAGTCCGTTTCACAACTGCGGGTAGGTGCTAACAAAAGCCCATCCGCGCTGAATTCTTCTACCATGGCCCTGGCCATTTGTTCCAGCGCCCAGTAGGATCTCACCCCTTGCCAGGTAGGCCAACCCAGAACTATCTTAGCGAGCGCAGACAGGGCATCCCTTCTGGTCGACAGATCCAGTTCGTCCACCCATGCAGGGTCGATGGGTTCCCATGACCATTCTCCGTTTACAAATCCTCTGAAATTGCCGGTGGTGCCGAAAGTATAGACTGAGGCTACAATCTCAGCTCCGGCATCTCTAAGTATTCTTGCAATTTCCGGATGGCCGTAAGTATGGGCTAGTCCAAAATAGACTATTCTGAAGCGCTGGTATGGAACCACACTGTGTCCGTTCGCAACCATGTGTTGCACCTCTTCAAGTAATGCCTCATACAATTGCACAGCTTCATCGGTTGTCCTGTCCACCATGGCTGGTGGGAACAAAGCGATAAGTCGCCGCTCATCCAGCGGCGCAGGAGCATGCATGTTTAGTGCGCATATGTTGCCCCATAAAACCAGCACCTTGATCTCGTTTTTGGCTGCCTTGATGAACAACTCATCCGAGAATTCCCTGCCCGTTACTCTCTCAAGCCAATCGATTCCCTCCTCCATCTGGTCACATACATATTTTACAATTTTGGGATCTTTCTCCGCATCCCCGCCCCCTATCATATCTATCGGGTACAGAGGTACACCACCTAAAAGCCTTGAAACCTCCTGGTACCATTTTGAATGGAGATTGCACAAATGGGTGGTCCAGATCAGATTTGGTCTGGGATACCCCTCCTTGATGGTGCCATCTGTAATACCCATTTTATCGCGGATCACTTCCCCTACGAACAGCTTCAGGTAACTGCACGAGTGAAAACCTAAACCCGCGATTTCAGCAGCTGCAATATCCTCCCGGGCCTCTCCGGGGAATGTCCCTGCCGTTGATGCGGCATGCGGCTCGCCGCCTATGATATACACATCGTCACCCAACCCTTTGAGGGGGGCCAATACACTCCAAGTAGAGCCCATGCAGCGGAGGCCTTCAGAGGCATAGGCATAGTTCCTGTAACAGGCGCTCTGGTAGTTTTTGAAGTTCTTCCAGATTTTTAACGTATATGGCATTTCGGCCTCCTACGGGTCATCCGACAGCCGTGGTCCGCCCATAGCCTGTTTCTCCTCCATGATCCTATCTTCCGTAACAATTAACGCCTGTATACTTTTTTCTGTAAGATTCCAGGAGAGGGGTGAGTTTTCTTTCCGGTGTTTTCGTGTGCGTTAATCTCTCCCTGATCTCCCCATCGCTCAGCCTTACATTGAGGCTTTTGCCCGGGATGTCGATCTCTATAATATCCCCGTCCCGTATGGCTCCGATAGCCCCGCCGTTATAGGCCTCCATCTCTACATGGCCGATGCACGGTCCTGTGGTGGCACCGGAGAACCTTCCGTCTGTGATTAATGCGACTTTCTCATAGCCGGCCCCTTTTATGGCATCTGTGGGGGTTAACATCTCGGGCATCCCCGGTGCCCCGGCCGGCCCCTGGAAGGGAAGCACCACCACATCCCCTTCCCGTATCCGCTTGGATTCAATGGCATCGAGCAAATCGTTCTCCGTATAGAAAACCTTGGCAGGACCTGAGTGCACCATCATTTCTTTTTGAACGGCCGTCTGCTTGATGACACTGCTATGGGCGATATTTCCCCTGAGAATCGCGATGCCGCCCTCGGCATGGTATGGGCTATCCAGGGCTCTGATGACATCGTCATCCAACACTTGCCCCTTTTCTGCAATCTGCTTTATGGATCTTCCGTTTACGGTTGGGCTCTCTTGCATCTTGTCCTTCAGCCGGTTAAGGACAGCCGGTATGCCTCCTGCCCTGCCCACATCGGCCATTTCATGGAGCCCGGCAGGGATTATGGAGCACAGATTCGGCGTGTCGCGTGATATCTCACCGAACAAATCGACATCCATATCAATACCCGCCTCTCGCGCTATGGCTGGAATATGCAACACGGTGTTCGTGGAGCCTCCCATGGCCATATCCACCCTGATGGCGTTTTCAAAAGCTTCCTTTTTCATGATGTCTCGGGGTTTGGTATCTTCTTTGACCAATTCCACAATTCTTCTTCCCGATTCATAGGCCTGTTCTCTTTTGACCGTATCGACAGCCAAAGTTGTTGCGCATTTCGTCACGGACATGCCCAGCACCTCCGTAACAACGGCCATGGTGTTTGCGGTATAAAGCCCCACGCAGGACCCTGCGCCGCAAACCATAGAAGGAAGCCGCTCTTCAGCTTCCTCCACCGTCATCTTGCCGCTTTTAACCCGGCCGACAATACCGAACGCTTCTATGGGGTGGCATTTCTTTCCGTCTATGACATTGGCCTTCATAGGGCCCCCGGTCAGTATAATGGCAGGTATGTTTATTCTTCCGGCCGCCATTAACATCCCGGGAGTAATCTTGTCACAGTTTGTCACGCCCACCCACCCATCTAAGGAGTGCGACAAGGTCATGATCTCAATGTTGTCGGCGATGTGCTCCCTGCTCGGGAGGCTCAACCTCATTTCCACAAACATGGCTACCCCGTCACAGATACCGGGAACACCCCATTCCAGGGGAACGCCTCCTGCATCCCGGATCCCTTTCTTTACCTCTTGGGTCAGCTCATAGAGGTGAATATGGCCCGGAACGATATTGTTATAACTGTTGGCCACACCGATGAAGGGTTTATCCAGGTCAAAGTCCTCTCTCTTAAGGCCTGAAGACAGTAGCAAGGCCCTGTGCGGCAGGGTTTCAATAGTCTTTTTCAGGATGGTTGATCGCATAGATATTACCTCTCAATACGCGTTGATTAACAAAGTCAATCAGGCCGGTCAATGGAATTCTTGAAGGATGCGCCTTCTCATTCCTGTCCAAAAACGGTTTTGCAATGAGATAATTTGTGGCGCCTGTTAATTGGGTTGTGCCGGTAGGGACTTCGTGCTACAAAGAGAGGTTACGCAAAACCAGTACCCTTTGGGAGTGAGTTCTTATGACGAAAATCAAAAGAAAAGCCCTGCTCTCCAATGTGAAAAGAGCGGTCGTGAAGGTGGGAAGCGGCGTGCTCACGCGGAGGAACGGTTTGAATCTAAATGTCATCGACGACCTGACAACGGATGTCTGTGCTCTCCGGAAAAAGGGCATCGAGATTATCCTCGTCTCCTCAGGTGCCATAGCCGCCGGGCTCAGAAAGCTCGGCCTCTCCAAGAGACCCGAATCTCTTTCCCATAAACAGGCCCTCGCCGCCATGGGCCAGAGCAATCTCATCAGGGCTTATGAGGAGGCCTTTGCCGAACATGGGGCAAAGGCTGCCCAGATTTTGCTCACCCGGGACGATCTCACCCACAGGGGAAGATACCTGAATGCCAGGAACACCCTCTTAACGCTCCTGTCCTGGAAGATCATTCCCATCATCAATGAAAACGATACGGTGGCTGTAGAGGAGATAAAATTCGGCGACAACGACAACTTGAGTGCCATGGTGGCCAACCTGACGGAATCCCAGCTCATGGTCAATCTGACCAACATTGACGGGCTTTACGACAAGGACCCGAAAACAGCGCCGGATGCCGCGCTGATCCGGGTTATTGACAAGATAGACCGAAGAGTAGAGAAAGTGGCGGGTAACATTTCCGGTTTCTTGGGCACAGGTGGGATGGCCAGCAAGGTTACGGCCGCCAAGAAGCTGGCTCTGGGAGGAATTCCCACCATCATTACCAATGGTATGACCCCGGGCATTTTGAGAGACGTCTTTTCCGGAAAAGAGACAGGGACCCTCTTCCTGCCCAGTGAAGCGTCCCTTTGCAGCAGGAAACTTTGGATTGCCTTTACCAAATCCCCAAAAGGAGAGGTCATTATCGACCATGGCGCTGAAAAAGCCATTGTAAGCAATGGAAAAAGCCTTCTTCCTTCCGGAATCAAGGAGGTCAGAGGAAGATTCAGTGTGGGCGACTCCGTGGTGCTCCTGAGCGAAAAGGGACATGACGTGGCCATAGGCATCGCCAACTATCATTCAGCGGATCTGAGGAAAATCAGGGGTGCCAAATCCTTTGAAATTGAGTCCCTACTCGGGTACAAGCACGATGACGAGGCCATTCACCGCGACAACCTTATTTTATCTTCCCAAATGAATGAAGAGGATGAAGCATGTCTATCCAAACCATGATCAAGGAGATGGCCGTGGACGCAAAGGCGGCCTCCCGGGCCCTCAGAGGGATCGGCAGCGGCCCAAAGGATCACGCTCTCGCCTTGATGGCGGAAAACCTGATCAGAAAGCAGGATGAGATCATCAACGAAAACAGAAAAGACCTGTTGAAGGCCGAGGAAGCAGGGTTTTCAGCAGCGTTCATGGATCGCCTCACCCTCTCGGAGAATGTTCTTCGAAGCATGGCCGAGGGATTGAAGGACGTGATCGCGTTGCCCGACCCCGTAGGCCGGGTGACGGGCATGTGGAGGAGACCCAATGGACTGGTGGTCGGCCGAATGCGCATTCCTTTGGGCGTGATCGGATTTATCTATGAATCCAGGCCCAATGTCACTTCAGACGCCGCCGGGCTTTGCCTCAAATCCGGCAACGCCGTTATTCTAAAAGGCGGGTCGGAGGCCATGTATTCCAACCTTATCCTGGAACGCCTGTTCAGGGAAGCCCTTGAAGACGCGGGTCTGCCTCCTAAGGCGCTCCAGGTGGTTCCAACCCAGGACCGGGAAGCGGTCCAGGTGCTCCTCAGCCTTGATGACTATATTGATCTCATTCTCCCTAGAGGTGGGGAAAGCCTCATTCGATTCGTGACGGAGAATTCGAAGATTCCTGTCTTGAAGCACTATAGGGGCGTTTGCCACGTCTACGTGGATGAATCCGCCGATCTCCAAATGGCCGAGGAGATTTGCTTCAATGCCAAAGTGCAGCGACCGGGTGTTTGTAATGCCATGGAGACCTTGTTGGTTCACGAGCAACTTGCCCAGGATTTTCTTCCTGCCGTTATAAAGCGTCTCCAGAAGGCGGGCGTGGAAATCAGGGGATGCGAAAACACGGTTGCCATCGCCCCTGAGGTCACACGGGCGGAAGCATCGGACTGGCCCGAAGAGTTCCTGGATCTCGTTCTTGCAGTGAAGGTCGTCTCAAGCATGGAGGAGGCCATTGACCATATTGAAGAGTACAGCTCCAATCACACCGAAGCCATTGTCACGAACGATTACAACCGGGCTCGAAGTTTCCTTGAGCAGGTGGACTCATCCGTGGTGTTGGTCAATGCTTCCACGCGTTTCAATGACGGCAATCAACTCGGCCTCGGCGCTGAAATCGGCATCAGCACGAGCAAACTCCATGCCTTCGGCCCCATGGGCCTGGAGGAACTGACCACGACAAAGTTCATCGTTTATGGCAGCGGACAGATCAGGATCTGACAAGGCCGGAACGTGGAAAAACATTGGGCCACCCCGCTGGGAAGTGGCCCAATGTTTTCATGCAGATGCCGGCTGCAAGCGATCAGGAATTGGCGGCTGCGGGCATTTCCATGGCGTGATCTTCCGGTGTCAGGGCCACTTCGAGCACATCGTCGATCTTTTCGACCGGCACAATCTTCAGAGCCTCCCTCACCTCTCCCGGCAGATCCTCCAAATCCCTTTCGTTCCGCTTCGGCAGTATAACGGTACTCAGGCCCGCCCGGTGTGCAGCCAAGAGCTTCATCTTGATTCCACCCACGGGAAGCACCCGGCCCCGGAGAGTCACCTCACCCGTCATACCCACGTCGCTCCGCACAGGCTTCCCGCTGAATAGACTGGCCACAGCCAACACCATAGCTACGCCTGCGGATGGACCGTCTTTCGGAATAGCGCCCGCCGGGACATGGACGTGAACATCACTCTCTTCGAAAAGGGCGGGATCAAAGCCCAACTGAGCGGCCTTTGAACGCACATAACTGTGGGCGATTTGAGCACTTTCCCTCATCACATCGCCGAGCTGGCCGGTGAGGGTGAGTTTCCCCTTCCCTTTCATGCGGGTGGCTTCAATAAAGAGGATGTCGCCGCCGAAAGCTGTGACGGCCAGGCCGGTGGCAATACCCGGTATCTCGATAGCCTCCGACGCATCGGATTCGAATTGCTCTTTTTTCAGGTACTCGCGGACCACCTCCGGTGTGATGGTCACTTGATGCATGACCTTCGAAGCAATCCTCATGGCACTCTTGCGGCAGAGCGCCCCGATCTGTCGCTCCAGAGTTCGAACACCCGTCTCCCGGGTATAGTCTCGAATGATCTTTCGCAGGGCATCCTCCGTGAAAGCAATCTCATCCTTCCGGAGCCCGTTCAGCCTGAGCTGTCTTGGAACAAGGTGCATCTGTGCAATGTGCACCTTCTCGTATTCCGTATACCCGTCAAGCTGAATGATCTCCATGCGGTCCCGAAGGGCCGGCGGAATCGTTTCCAGCTGATTGGCCGTGGTGATAAACATCACGTCGCTCAGATCAAAATCCACA
>JARRRH010000021.1:11282-12949 GCA_037380925.1 Deltaproteobacteria bacterium
CATAAAAACGGGATTGCGAGTTCCTGCCCGTTTAACGGCCTGGATGATCCGTCCGGGCATAGCCCCGATGTAGGTCCGCCGATGGCCGCGTATTTCCGCTTCGTCCCTAATGCCGCCAAGACTCATGCGGGTGAATTCCCGCCCCAGGGCCCGGGCGATGCTCTGGCCGAGGCTGGTCTTTCCCACGCCGGGAGGACCTGCAAAGCAGAGAATGGCGCCCATGGCCTCGGAGGTTTTGTTTTTGGGGTCGCTCTCGATCTCCGCGCTCCGCTCTTGCAGAAGCTTTCGAACCGCCAGATACTCGATGATTCGCTCCTTCACGTCTTCCAAATCGTAATGGTCTTCATCGAGCACTTTGCGTGCATAGTCGATATCCCCTTGGTCATCGCTCATGGTGTTCCAGGGCAAATCCAGAATCCAGTCCAGGTATGTCTTGATTACCGAATGTTCCGGTGACTGGGGAGACATGCCTTCCATCCGCTTCAGCTCACGGATCGCCTCCTTCTTGGCTTCCTCGGGTAAATCAGCCTGCTCTATTTTTTCGCTGTACTCGTCCACAACCGATTCGGTCTCTCCGCTTTCTCCCAGCTCCTTTTGAATCGCCTTGAGCTGCTGCCGGAGATAATAATCTCGCTGCGCCTTGTCCATCTCTTCACGCGCCTCGGTCTCGATCTTCTTGCCCAGCGTGAGAACTTCCTTCTCATGGGACATATGGGAGATAAGGGTGCGCAGCTTCTCTTTCACACTATCCTGCTCGAGAATGGCCTGTCCTTTTTCGACCCCCAGGCTGATACTGCTGGCCAGCAGGTAAATGAGGTGTCGCGGTTCCCTCACTTGATCCAAGAATATGCCGACCTCTTTGGGCAAATTCGGAGACAGACCAAAGACTTCTTTGGTCACGTCCCGCAACGTCCTGACCAGAGCATCTTGCTCCACATCCTCATCCAGGAGGTCCGGCGTCAAGACTGTGTGGGCCCGCAAATAAGGCTCGCTCGAAAGCCAGTGTTCGACTCGAAAACGTTCCAGTCCTCGCACCACCACTTCAAGGGTGTTGTTGGATCCTCGCAGAACGCGGTCGATTTTTGCAACAGTGCCTATTTCATAGGTCTGCCCGGGCTTCGGTTCCTCCACGGAACCGTCTTTGGAGGTGACAAGACCGATGATGCCGTTTCCCTTCTGCGCATCCTCAATAAGCTTGATAGAACGGCGTATCCCCACCCAGAGGGGCAGAACCGACAGAGGATAAGCCACCGTGTTTCGCAAAGGCAATATGGGAAGATCACGTGGTATTTCGGTCACGTGGTCATTGTGGGATTTGTGCTCCATATAGGGTTTTCCTCCTTTGTCTGTTTTGAAAAGCCAGAAACTTGAGGCTTTTTATTCTTTGACAATTTAGCATAATTAATATAATGCTCATAAATCCATTGTAAAGACTGCACATACCCGGAAGCGAGAACGGTCCTCGCGGCCAGGAGAAACCGGGTGGGAAAACAAGGAAGACAAGAGACTCTGACACTGAACCAGATAGCTGAAGAAATAGCTGTCTGCACCCGCTGCGGGCTTCACAAGTCCCGTCACAAGGCGGTACCCGGAGAGGGCCCTTTTGATGCGGAGATCATGTTCGTCGGGGAAGCGCCGGGCCGAGAAGAGGACCTTCAGGGAAGGCC
>JARRRH010000022.1:0-11072 GCA_037380925.1 Deltaproteobacteria bacterium
GATGGCTGAGGCGTGGACACGACGGTTAATGGGCCACGAATTCGATCCTTACTCAGCAGGGGTCGAACCGAGGAGCATAGACCCGAGAGCAATTAAAGCCATGGCTGAGGTGGGAATTGATATCTCACACCAGAAATGCAAGGATGTGGATGCTTTTGGAAGCATGGAGTTTGATTACGTCATCACGCTCTGCGACAATGCGCGTGAATCATGTCCCTATTTCCCTGCGAAAACCAAATTGATCCACAGAGGCTTTGACGACCCTCCAAAGCTGGCTGAAAAGGCCGAGGACCAAGAAGAGGCTATGGCACCTTACCGTCGTGTGCGGGACGAGATCAGGGCATTTGTTGAAACACTCTCCCATGAGCTGGCGGCTACCGAAACCCCCTGAGGCTGGTGCTTGCGAAAATTCAATCTGTGGGTCAACGCCGCACCGTATATTACTTGCCCTCGTCTTTTTGCGTCCTTGGTGCCTTTTGCCTGCTCATTTTATGCGCCTCAAATGTAGATCTCCCTTGTCGAGAACTGAGAGTACCCCTATCTTTTGATGAAGACGGGAGTTAGACATCTCGAACGTCCTCTACCAGCGCAGGGCTTATGAACTCTATTGACGACAGCGATCTGATCGGGCGATTCAAGAGAGGAGACCCCTCGGCCTTTGAGGCGATTGTCCGTAAGTATCAGGACAGGGTCTATAATCTCTGCCGTTACATGCTTCGGGATCCCGAAGATGCCCGGGACGCTGCCCAGGATGTGTTCCTGAAGTCTTACAGGGCAATGAAAGATTTGAAACCGGACTCTTCGCTCTACCGATGGATCTACAGGATTGCGTTAACAACCTGTATTGATTACAGAAGAAAATCCCGGCGCGAGGCATTCAGGAATGAGCCTCTTCCCGAAGACCTGGCCTCAGGCGAGCATTCACCTCACCGACTTTACGAGTCAAAGAAGATTACCGAGTCCGTACAAACGGCCCTGCAGAAGCTGCCGGAGAAACTGAGGGCGGCCATAGTACTGAGGGAGATTGAAAATCTTTCCTATGAAGAGATCGCTCAAGTTCTGAACACATCTCCCGGCACCGTGAAATCAAGGATATCGAGAGCACGAGAGCAGCTTCGGCACCTCCTGAAGAAAAATAGGGCGTGACGGAAAATTTTTGGAACAAAATCGGCTCCTGGATCGTTTAATGGATTAGAGGGAAAAAAACGTGAAATGCAGCCACGCAAGAAAAATGATCTCCGAGTACGTGGATGACGAGCTGACTCCGGGCGATAAGGAGGATTTTCGCTCCCACATCCAAAATTGTGCTTCGTGCAGAGATGAACTGGAGGAAACCCGCGCTGTTCACGAGCTCTTTGCTTCGGCCCGCAGATTTCCTGCACCTTACGGATTTGCCACGCGGGTCCTGGCAAACCTCGACGAAAAAGAAGGATCACGAAGAGGGCGCGTTCTTGGTTTCAGGCCCTTTTTTCTCAGAGCCGCACATGTGGCCTTGGCTCTCGTCGTCATGACTTTGGGCGTGATTTCAGGCAAAATGCTCCTGCCTGAAACAACGGAGCACATCGGACAAACCGCCGTGCAGGAAAGCTTTTCTCTCGACCTGTTTGAGGCCACGCCCCCTGGTTCGATAGGCGGAATCTATAGCACCCTCATGAGACCGATCAATGAGGAATAATCTTCTAAAGTACCTACTGGTTCTGTCCCTGCTGCTGAACTTTTCCTTCCTTGGCGCTGCGGGATATACCTATTACCAGCAGAAACGGTATCATCCCTCCCTCTTCGGTTACGGCCCGCCGGAAAGAGTTCCAGCGGGGTGCACGTCAACCCAGCCCTATCTTTTTGAAGCACTATCTCTCAAACCGGAACAGCGAAAGGTGTTCGAGCAAAAAGCGCCGCTCTTCCATGAAGCTCTTAATAAGAAGAGGGAAGAGGTTGATCGGCTCAGGAGATCGCTCTTCGAGCTCATGAGTGTGGACCACCCTGACCGCAAAGCTATCGAGGCGAAAGCGGCGGAAATTAACAGGGTGCAGGAAGACATGCAGAAATTGGTCGTTGCGCACATGCTGGAATTTAAATCCATGCTAGACAAGGGCCAGCAGAAGAAATTCTTCGACCTGATTCAGGGGGCGATGACCGGGATGCAGGAGATCCAGTGCCCATAACCCGGATGAACCGGAAATCCGAATCTCGAAATCCGAAATCCGAAACGGGAGGCATTTCCGGGATCATCTTTCTAACCCGCCATTGAAACAAAAGGGAGGAATGTGAATGAACCTGCGTTACTTGAGAAATGAGCTTTATTATCAAAGAAGGAGAACTGTAGCGGCTGTCATAGGCCTTTCCATCGGGATTGCGCTTCTGATCATTCTGAATGCCGTGTCTATAGCCTACCGCCGCGCTGCCCGCGTGCCCCTCCAGGAGATCGGGGCGGATGTCACGGTGCAGCGGTCCGGGGATGTCCCGAAAGATCTGACAGGGGCAGTTTTTCCATGCTCCGCGGTGACGATCCGCAACGAGGAAGTTAAGAAGATCGAGGCACTGCCAGGGGTACGAGGGGTAGGCAAGGCGGTCCTGCTCTGGGTTTTCGATCCTAAAAGGGCATGGATCGTTCTGGGTGTTGAGCAGCGCAATTCCGTCGGCCCTTCCATTCTACGTAACTCTGTCATCGAAGGGAGTTTTCTCAAAGAGGGCAAATCGGAGGCCCTCGTTGAACTTTCCTATGCCCGCCAGTACGGCATCAAGGTGGGGGATTCCATATCGGTGGCCAAGAGAGACTATCCGGTTGTCGGGCTGGTAGATGCATCCCGGGCTGCGAAAATCGCGGTAGCCAATGTCTATTTGCCGCTGACAGAGGCACAAAGGCTTGCAGCCTCTTCATCACAGGTGCAAGCCGTGTCTCCGTTCAACCCGGCTGATGTCAACCTGATCTTTATAAAGGCGGACGAGGAGAAAATACCGCAATTGTCCTCGGCCCTGCGGACCATGATGGGGAAAAAAGCGACCATAGGCACCCCTGATTCCTTCTTGAAGCTTCTTGGCAGCCTGTTTGCCCTGTCGGACAAATTTACCCTTGCCGCGTCCCTGATCGCGATCTTTGTCGCCGTCCTGATCGCTTTTAAGACCATGGCAGGAAACATTACCGAGCGAGCAAGAGAGATTGGAGTTCTGAAGGCCGTGGGCTGGATTAATCGTAATATTGTAGCACAACTCCTGGCGGAATCAGTGATCGAGTGTTTCATGGCAGGGATTCTTGGGTTGCTCATCGCCCTTGTCGCCGCCTATGGGCTAAGCTTCATGAAAGTGAACATTCCCATTCCGTGGGAGATGAGCCCCACGCCTCACTTCCTGCCCGGCGGGGGAGACCAGATCTTCAAGACCCTCAGGCTACCCGTTCATGTGCCTTGGACTTTGGCTGCGTTTGCAGTTCTCCTTTCGGTGGTGATAGGAGGCCTTACAGGGGCGCTGCTCGGGAGAAACATTTCGAGAATTAAACCTTCGGAGGTTCTACGCCATGAATAATAACGGAACGATTTTAACAGGCACCGGGCTCAGCAAGAAATACGGTGATCTCGAGGTGGTCAAGGGAGTTTCGCTCTCCGTTGACACCAGTGAGTTTGCCTGTCTCGTTGGGAAATCGGGGTGCGGCAAGACGACGCTTCTGTCACTCCTCTCCGGCCTGGAACGTCCCACGTCGGGCCAAGTAAAACTTGACGGCGAGGACATCACCAGTGCGAGCGAGGATGAACTCGCTCTTTTCAGGAGAGAGAATGTAGGGTTTATCTTCCAATCCTTCAACCTGATCCCGACCCTCTCTGCCTGGGAAAATGTGGCCTTGCCGCTCTTCCCAATAAAAATGACGGGTGATGAAAGGAAACGGCGGGCAACCGAGCTCCTTGAGAGGATGGAGCTGGGACACCGGATGGACCACCTGCCCTCGGCCCTTTCGGGTGGAGAGAAGCAACGGGTAGCCATTGCAAGGGCCCTGGTTACCCACCCGAAGATCCTTTTTGCGGACGAGCCGACCGGCAATCTCGATTCCGCAACCGGGGATGCCATCATGGAAATTTTAAACAGGCTCCACACACAAGAAGGGGTGGCGATCCTCATGGTCACCCATGAAGGGGAGCTAGCCAAAAGCGCGGATCGATTGATCCGCATGCATGACGGGGAGGTTGTATCGTGAAAAAGATTCTTTTAGGTTGCATATGGGTTGTGGCCGTCTTCTGTTTATTTTCAGGCTCCTACGCTCCAGGCGCCCACGCCGCAAAGCCCACCAAGGTCGAGGTGCTCTATATGAACCATGGCCCTCTGATGGACACGCTGGACAAGATGAAAAGTGTTTTCTCCAGTTACGGCGACAGCATCAGTGTTTCCTGGTATGACTTTGAGAGCAAGGAGGGGGAGGATTTCAAAACCAAAAAGGGGATAAACCAGCATGTGCCGCTTGTGATTTGGATCGATGGCAATTCGGTCGTCACATTGAGATCCAAGCAGGTAAAATTCGTCGGCTATCCAACCGGCGCAGGTCCCGCGCTGTTTCAAGGCAAGTGGTCTATAGACGACTTGACAAAAGTCCTCGATCAGGCAACCTCCGGAAAGTGAGGCCGCCATGGACTATCATTACATTCTAAAAGAGCTCCGCCACCACCATAATCGGACCCTTGTCAATGTTGTGGGTATCGCGGTTGGTATCGCCCTCTTTGTTTCCATCAACGCGGTCTCGACCGCCTATCAGAAGGCGGTGAGCCTGCCCTTCAAGAATCTCGGCGCGGATCTGGTAGTCCAAAGGCCGGAAAGGCGCGCGATGGGTTCGGGACAGGCCCCTGAATCGATGCGGGGCATACGCCTTCCATTTTCAAATCAGCTTCTTCCGCCGGAGGACCTGCGGAAGCTGGCATCCATCCAAGGTGCGGGGGCCATGGCTTCTTCTTTGCTGCTCTGGGAATTTGACCGGGGAGGGTTCAGGACCATCATGGGCGTCGACCTTTCGCAGCCGAGCCTGGGACCGGTCAAAGTAAAAGAATGGATCAAGGAGGGACGCTTTCCCCAGAAGGAGGGAGAGGTCGTGCTTGAGAAGCATTATGCGAAGTTTCATCACACAAAGCTCGGAAGCAAGATGAGAATCGGAGGCCGTGACTTTACCGTGGTGGGACTCCTGGAGATCAGGGAAGGATCCCAGGTCGCCTCGGCCAATATCTACCTTCCCCTTGCCGATGCTCAGAATCTATACGGCGAGGGATCCAAGGCTGTTAACGTCGCGTACCTTCGGCTTAAAAACCCCTCGCTCCTGAGCCAAGTGAAGACACAGATTGCGAAGGAGCTCGGCGGCGTGTCGGTGACAAGCTCCGATTCATTCCTGGAGTTGATGGGTGGTGTATCCAAGATCTCGGATCAGTTCTCGCTTCTGACATCGCTGATCGCCCTTGGAGGCGCCATATTCCTCATTATCAAGACGATGCTCTCCAATCTCGTTGCTCGCTCAAGCGAGATCGGCATCCTGAAAGCAGTCGGCTGGACCGGGAAAGACGTTCAAAAGCAGTTGATGGGTGAAGCGATGCTTCAATCGCTTGCAGGAGGAATCTTCGGGCTGATCATAGGATACGGGGTTTCCTATCTGCTGGGATTTGTCTCGATTCCTGTTGCAACCCCGTGGGAGATCAACCTCCTTCCTGCGCTTGCCAAGAGCGCTGAAAGCGCGGCCTCGGCGGCGGTCCGGCTTCCGGTGAGCGTGTCTTTAGGCCTTACGGCGGCTGCACTGGGGCTCTCGCTCCTGGCAGGGGCCATTGCGAGCTATTTCATGGGCAGGCGAACCGCCCGGATGAAACCTATCGACATACTGAGGAAGCTGTGAATCAAAGAGTCTTTCTTGTCCAGGGATCTCAAACAGGAGGGAAACAGGATCTTGCTTAAACTCTTCCTATGCGCAGCGATAGCGGTGTCATTGTTGGGAACCCCGGCTCATGCATCCGAAAAGGCGAGCAAAGCCAGGCAAGAAGAGGTTGCAAAGCGGGGTGCCGAGGTCATGCCGTTCAGTCTGGAGCGTACCTTGCACATCTTTACGAAGACAAAAGGGGGCGGTGTACAGCAAGTGATCGTCAAGGATCCCTCCGACACTCGCCAAATAAAGTTGATCCGGGAGCATTTGAGCATGATCTCGAAAGAATTCGCCCAGGGCAACTTTTCCGATCCGGCAAGCATCCATGGGAGTAATATGCCGGGCCTTAAAGAGTTGGAGAAGGCGCGTCCGGGTCAACTCAGGATCGAGTACAGGGAACTCCCTGACGGCGCACAGATAGCCTATTCATCTGCGAGTTCGGATCTGATTGACGCGATCCACCGTTGGTTCGATGCGCAGTTGGCCGACCACGCCGGAGCACTCCCCGGCCGCCCTGGCCGAAACAGACAATAATTCCATGAAGAGCGTCTCAAAACGCGCGATACAGGGCAACGTAATAGGAGAACCTGTTGCTGGAGGTATTGGTTAATCCACGACCGGCTGAGAAGAGCAGCTGGAAATCGTTCACAAGCGGAAGACTGCCCCCCAAGTTAAAGCCGTAGCTGTCCTCGCTTTTTACCGTGTCGGCCGTCTGGTAGAAAACCTCCCCTCCCAGGTAAAAGAAGTCGGTAAAAGAGTACTGCAATAGAATGCCGGAGAACCAGTAGTTCTTGTTCCCCGCTCCGGGATTGACCCAGTAGCCCCCGCCTCCATAAGTGGTCCATTTACCAAAGTCTTTCTGAAGCCAGATTGGGAAAAAGTATTGGGCCTTTCCATTGCCCAGACCTTTGTCCTGGTCCCCGGTGGGAATTTCGACGAGGGGAAATATTCCAATCGCCGGCAGGGTATCGCTTTCATGGACAAAGCGGTATTTGATCCCGAGTTCAGTGTCACCATAACCGAAATGGGTGGCTTCACGTTGCGGTGCGTCATAGGCGATGGGAGCGATTAGGTGCAACATCGTATCCGGCAGAGGGCCGTAATTAAACTCCACCGCCGGACCCACCCCGCTCGTCCCGCCTGCATCGTGGGTGCCGGTCGAAAAAAGGTAGACTTCACCGTGATGGTAGCCGACCGGAATGGGATCATCGGTGCGGAAAGGCGGTCCGGCAAAAGTGCCGGCCGCCGGAATCAGCCACAGGATTACCGCCAGAACGAACTCTTTCATGTTTTCTCCGTGATCTCAGAACAACCCTCTCACTGGCCCCATGTCTGCGCCACCGAGCACAAGCCACCTGGACAGTTCACTTTTTGTGTTTGGTTCTCTAGATCTCAATAACCGACTGTAAAATGATATCGTGGCTTGGTTTCCGATTCTGTCAATTTAAGTGGAGATGACGCAAATTGATGCAAAGATGTAATAATGGGATTGTTTTACACGGGTAATCTGAGCAAGTCTCTGGTATTCCTGCTTAAACATCTCATCGATTAAGGAATCTGCTGTTCCGTTTTCTCTTTTTACCTTCCACCCCGACCACGGCGGAAACCCCGGCCCCGGCCGCCCGCACGTCCTGTTCCTCCGCCTGGTCCCATGCCCGGACCTCTACCCGGCCTCCTGCGCAAGCCTCTTGCCACACCAATACTCCGCCTGAGTCCAGGACGGTGAAATCCAGGGCGCTGAAATCCGGGCCTGGGGACAGATGCTGGAATCGCATGCTCAGGAACTTTTGCTCCTATGATCTCGCACACTTTAGCAGCCACCTCCGCTCCACCACTAACGCATCCATAACATGGTGTCTTTCCCTCGACTACTGCCCTGGCAAATTCTCCGCAAGTCTTATATCCACATCGCCTATCATTTAATTTGGGCAAAACCTCGTAGACTTTCTTTGTCTTTTCTATGATATCTTTTTTATCCGGCATCGTCCAAAACCACCCTTATATATATTCATTTACGTCCAAACCCGTGGCTTTCGGCCCGCGAGAAAAAAGGGACGGGTTAAGCTCATACAACGGTGTGCTCGCTCTCGAAACCTCAGCAAGCGAACCCAGCTTGGGACTTATTGCCCCGCTTCCTTTTAGCTCAGCTATAAGCGTATCAACCCTATCTCCCAAGTCTAACTCGGTACATATTTTCTTTCCTTGAGACGAGGTAATCCTTTGGTCTTCAGCCAGCGCTGCTAGCCGCTCAACCAATTCGGGCATTCTCTCCCAGGCCGGTTCACCCATCTCCTTACCAGGGCACCCAGAAATCAACCTCCATAGGAAAATCGGCGTCGAGAACCTCCTGGTCAAAATTCTTATCCGTAGCTTCTACTACTTTGCTCATAATGCCTCCTTCTAAATTGATTGGTGAAAAAAAGATAAGATCCCGCCTTGCGAGATGCCCGTGATTATGAGTGGTGTACAGAAGAAAACAAGTTAGTCACAATCATCTTTTCCTGTCTGGTGGTCTTTCCGCATAGACGCCAAGCTTACGTATCAACCTGCTTACACCGTCTCCTATCGGGTCTCTTCCGGTAGCGGGCGAATAAGGGGTTTCGAGCAAGGCCAGCCGGTGCAGCGGCACTTTCTCAGCTATGGCCAGGGACAGCTCATTTACTGTACCCCTTATCATCTCCTCCGAGATAACCTGCGCCCCGACGAGCGTAGCAGCTCGGCGGTCAGCGATAAGTTTGGAATGTAAAATATTGTCGCCCAAGTGGGGTCGTGAGGTAGGGCGGCTAGATGTAGCAGAGACGACATCCAATCCCCTCTCCCGGGCAATTCTCTCAGTAAAACCGGTACCACCTACCTGATTACCGAAGATTTCTATAATAAAAGTCATAAGGGTACCCTCATAGGGAGTGGAATTCCCTGCGACCAGGTTCTCACCAGCCACACTGCCGGTTCTGATGGCGGTGGTAACCATCAGGCGACGGGTCTTTAAGCCGGTGATGATATCCCAGTTCTCCAGACAATCTCCGGCGGCATAAATATCAGGATCACTAGTCTGCAAGTACTGGTTCACCAGTATTCCCCCTGTCTCTCCTATTTCGATTCCTGCTTTCTGTGCCAGTTCAATGTTAGGCTTGGCTCCAGTGGTCAGGAAGATAAGCTCTACGTCTAGTTCTCTGTCAGGAAGAATGATACGTTTCCTTCCCGACATCCCCTTTACGCTACTGATTCGGGCAGATGGGATTAGCTCGACCCCCTTTTCCCGCATCACCTGCTCAACCTTTGCGGCCATATCCCTGTCCAGGCTGGCCGGCAATATATTCTCCATCATGTCCAGTAGGTATACCCTGTGATACCCTCCGGCGATAAGGGCCAGAGTTATTTCCACCCCGATCGCCCCTGCTCCTATAACGGCAGCACTGGTGTGCCTTGGCATGATCTTCTCCAGGGCTCTGCCATCGGCAATATTTGTGCTGAGAATAAATTCATTATTCCCGTCCAATCCGGGAATAGAAGGAATAGAGGGAATAGCTCCTGGACTCAAAACAATTTTGTCATAAGGATAGCTTTTTCCACCGGCAATAATACGCTTTCCCTTTCTGTGAATAGCAGTGACTTCTGTGTTCAAATGAACCGTTATGTTTCTCTCCTCAAAAAATTTGCCGCGATAAAATATATCCTCCCAACGGGCAACACCTTGAAGCACGAATGGTGGCTCACAGGGGGCATAACCAATTTCACTTTGCGTACTAAAGATATCTATCCGGGCTTGTTCGTCCAGCCGCCGAATTGTCCCCGAGGCGCTTCGCCCGCCAGCTCCGGCGCCAATGATGCAGATCCTCATATGTATTTCCCTCCCTATAATTGACTCTTCCCGCAGCCGCACCCCGTAAGTGGGATTTTAGCTATGCTTCAATGCCATCTTTTATTAGCATCTCCCCAGTCTCTCGTTCTTCAGCCCTATCCATCTTACCTTCATTGATCTCCATTTTTGCCTCTCAATCGTTCACAACAAGACCCCATATAGCCTTACTGCAGTGAGCATTCTCAGATGCCGTCAGGGGTGAAAGACCTCAGCTGCAGTCATTCCATCCCCCCTGGACCCTCATCTCTCTTTAACTCTTCGAGCTGACACTCCAATTCCTCCAGTTGCTGCCACATGGATGGCGGTACCGAGTGAGATGGCCATCGGGCTTTGAGGTCAGCTATTTTATCTTCAATCTCTTTTACGCTGTCTTCGCTCATTTTATACCCTTCTATTTCCTACGCATTGGATTTACGCGCAACTGCTGCCCGGCCCCTACCTCGGGCGACATCCGTCCAGTCCAAATTCGGGTGGTTAATTTGAAAAGTTCCCTCACTTTGGGGCAGTCGTAATCAACACCCACGCGCTCAAGGTCTCGTTGCGATATATTATAGGATTGATTCGCAAAGATGATTGTCACCCCAGCACGCAAGCCGCAGGCCCACACAGACATCTCAAATTCTCCCGACAATGCATGAAGAAGTTGCCTGCGTATTTACAGACGTCCGCCCCCCACTATTGCTAGGGCGCCCTTATTAGTCCAGAGGGAGCTCTTGGCTGGCCAGAAAATGGGCCTTTTCAATATAGCCGTCCGGCTGAAGACCGAAAGCCTTCAGCAGCGGTGGAGGCACAAGGTAGTAGAAAAGTTGCGCCTGAACCTTGACAGGCCGGAGAGCCGTCTCGATTTCGTAGAAACGGCTGATTTCTGAACGAGGGCCGATCCGGGTGTCGACGGCCACCCGATCAGCTTCCCAGGTGGGCACCCCCACCTTGTCTCCCTTACCGAACAGTTTGACAAAGACGGCCCCTTCATCCTCTTGTGGGGCTTCCTTGAAATTCTGCCACACAACCTTGCCCCCGGCATCGTAGGCCTTGACCTGGAGAAACGCCACTCTGAAAGGTTGCATTGAGGGCAGTTTATGGGCATTCTGATTGAAGATGCTCACAGTGAGAAAGTACTTGCCGCCCTGTTTCAGGGCCTTCATGTCCAGCGTGGCGGCCCAGGCCAACATTTCACTAAAATGCGCACCCGGGAAGAGGTGGCTGTAATGGGTCTTACGATCGGAGTCGACCGAGGGCGCACCCACCGTCACGGACATATGGCACCCCAGACAGTTTTCCTTGCCACTCCATTCCTCAGTCTGGAGGTTACAGACCGAGACGCTATTTAGCTTC
>JARRRH010000023.1:0-11003 GCA_037380925.1 Deltaproteobacteria bacterium
ATAGCTTTCGCTCAGCACCTTCACCGGCCCTCCCAAATTATACTTGCCCTGAGACATCACTTTTTCCACGCCGGGGTGCTCTGAATCAGCCGTGTTGAAAATCGTTGTGCATTCATGCGCCTTGTCAATGGTATACTTCTCAGTTACGTTCATCGTAGCAATCGTGGTCCCTGTTTCTGAGTCATCCAGAGCGATATCGTCCCCCACCTTGACGTTTTCATCGTCGCTGGACAGGGTGATGGGAATGGGCCAAAAGGTTCCGTCCGCCATGACAAATCTATCGCAGACACCTTGCCAGTCGGCCTTTGTCATGAAACCGGTCAGTGGGGTAAAAGCACCGATGCCCATCATGATGCAGTCCGATGTCTCTCGTGTGGTCATAGTGATATGTTTCAGGTTCTTGGCTCTTTCAGTTTCTTTTTTGAGCTCTTGTCCATCGAGCAGAAGCGGCATGAGCTTTTCTTGCTTGCCATGGGGCACAATCAAATCTGACATAGACCATCCTCCTTTTCATTTCTCCTTCTTGATATCAAAGGCATAGGCGAATCCACATGGATTCTTGCGAAGCGCTACGGGGTCCAACGGGCCCCGGGCGCATGCTCTGAGACACCCCTGCGCCTTCTACAACGAGCAAATCTATTGCCAACGCTCGCAGGGTGTCAAGGAAAAAGAAGCCTTATCCCCGGCTTTTCACAAGATGGTCGGGCTTCTTGAAATATTTGGTAAGTCTTTGATTAAACAACCCATCCAATGACAGAGGGGAGGAAGGATTTCGCGCGAGGCTCTCCGCCAGGTCTGTATTTCTTCACCTTGTCCAATATCCCGTTGACTTAGCCGCTGGGTCCGACTAAAAGTTTTTTTCAACCCCGTTTCCTCTCGAAAGTTCGTGATCTAGACTTTCGTTAGGGTTGTCCATAAAACTGAGATTAAACCGTCTCGGCCGGCGGGTGTTGGTATATTTGGTTGTGTAAGTAGCTAGTGAAATCTTCCTCCATGCAGCTAATTATTGTCGGATCTGGAACGGGAATTCCCTTGGCAGACCGGGCTTCGCCCGCCCTGCTCCTTTACACCGGCGGACACCGAGCCCTTTTTGACGCGGGGCCAGGGACATTCCGTCAGCTTGCGCGCCTCGGCATCCATCATGACCGTATTGGGCGGGTTTTTTTGACCCATTTTCATCCTGACCACACGGCCGACCTGATTCACTTCCTGTTTGCCACCCGATATCCCCCAGTTCTGCGAAAAAGAGAACCTTTTGTGCTGGTGGGACCCGATGGTTTGGCCGCCTTTCTTGCGAAGCTTGAGAAAGCCTACGGCAGCTGGATCCATATTTCCCCTGAGATCATGACCGTCGAGGAACTCGGCATCCTGAAACCGGAAACGCGAACATACGGCCTTTTTGAGATCCATTCCCAGCCCCTCAAACACACGCCTCAGAGCCTGGCTTACCGCGTCAGCAGCCCTGATGGCAGGAGTTTCGTGTACTCCGGTGATACAGGCTTTTGTGAAGAAATTGTGGACTTGGCTCAAAAGACGGACCTTCTGATTCTGGAGTGTTCCCTTCCCGAGGGTAGAGGTGTAGAGGGTCATCTGACCCCGTACCAGGCCGGCCGCATTGCCGCTCTTGCCGGGGCGCCGAGGCTTGTCCTTCTCCACTTCTACCCCGAGGTTTTGGAAACGGACATTGCACGGGAATGTAGGAAAGCATACAACGGTGAGCTCATTTTGGCCCGAGACCTTTTGCACCTTATCGTGTAAGCGGCTATATTCATATTGAAATCCCAACTGCGGGGGGACTATGTCAAGCAAGCTCAAATCATCTGTCACCATAATCTCCATTGAACAGGCCGTGGGCAAAGTTCTGGCCCACGATATTACGGAAATTCGACCCGGCCAGTTCAAGGGCCCGTCCTTTAAAAAAGGACACCTCGTCCGTGAACAAGATCTGCCCCACTTGAGGCGCTTGGGAAAGGAGCATCTTTATGTGCTCCACATCGGCCCGGGCGAAGTCCACGAAGACGATGCAGCATTGCGATTGGCCACAGCCCTCGCCGGGCAAGGCGTCACCTTCAGCCAACAGCCCTCCGAAGGAAAAGTGTCTCTAAAGGCGGCCTACAGAGGACTCTTGAAAGTCCGTGTGGAGGCGTTGACCGAACTCAACTTGGTGGCCGATATCTGTTGCGCTTCACGACACAATAACGTTGTTGTAGAAGAAGGCGACGTTATTGCGGCAACAAGGATCATTCCTCTCATTATCGAAGAAGGAAAACTCGGCGAAGCCCTTCGGGTCGCTGCTGCCGAGGGGAGCATTTTCATGGTGAAGCCCCTCACCAACCCTCAAACCGGCCTGGTGATCACAGGGAACGAAGTCTACCATGGTCTCATCGAAGATAAGTTCGCACCTATACTCAGAAAGAAACTCCACGAATTCGGCTGCGACGTCACCGGCATTGTCTTTGCCCCCGACGATACCAGAAAAATCGCCGGAGGCATTGACGAATTGCTCCAGGCCGGGAGTGAGTTGATCTTGGTGGCAGGCGGGATGAGCGTAGACCCGGACGATGTGAGCCGACTGGCCATCGTCCAAGCAGGTGCGGAAGGCGTGGTTTACGGAACCCCTGTACTGCCTGGCGCTATGTTCTTGTATGGACGCATCGGCCAGGTTCCCGTTTTGGGAATTCCGGCCTGTGTCCTTTATTATAAGGCCACGGTCCTGGATCTACTCCTGCCGAGAGTGTTGGCGGGAGAGATCATATCAAGAAAGGATCTTGCTGCGCTGGCCCATGGCGGTTTGTGCCTGAACTGTGAGCGCTGCCGATTCCCTTTATGCCCATTCGGAAAATGACAGCGAAGCTTCGCTGGAAACCGGAAAGGCTTTCGCTGCCGAGGGCCTTTCCGCTCAAGCCGATATGACGCAATGGCTTAAGGCTAAAGGCGTAAGGCACAAGGAAGTTTCAGTTGAATATTCGATTTGCCCGTGAGCCTTAAGCCTCTTGGCGCGCCAAAGCCTTCAGGCGACGGCGGCTGCGCCTCAAACGCGGGAAACAGCCATCCAAGCTCCGCCAAAAACCCGAAAAAAATGTTAAATTTGTAGCGCTTGCCGATCTCTTGCGTTTGTGCTAAATTGAATAAATCCGTTGGAAATTCAGGAAATTTTGAATACGTGAACACAATAAGGCTCTCCAGGTAGCAGCACAACAATCTGACAAAACAGCTTCTTCATCATGACCTTGGATGCTTTTGGATCATGAAAGTGGGCCGCAAAAACCGGCCACGAGGAGGTCGTGCTATGCAAAAAAAGGCTGAGAGAAAGTTTTATCTCAAACATTTTAAGGCCATAAGCCACGCGATAGCGAGCTATGAAGACCTTAATACGCTCATGAAACACCTTGCCGAGGGGACTACCCGGACCTTCAATGCCAAAGGATGCAGCATCATGTTTCTGGATGAAAAGGCCAATCAGTTGATCCATGTGGCCAGTTACGGAATCAGCGAAGAGTATCTTTACAAAGGACCGGTATTCGTTGACATCGAGGATTGTGCTGTGTGCACGGGGGTACCCGTTTTTATTGAGGATATGCATAAGGATCCCCGTGTCCAATATCCGGAGGCTGCCATAAAAGAAGGAATCAGGTCTATGCTTTCTATCCCTATCCGGTGCAGGCAAGCGATCCTCGGCATACTTCGCATTTATCACGCAGAGCCTTGGCTACTCAATGAAGAGGATGTCGATTCCTTGTCCATTCTCACAAGTCTCTTGGGAGTGGTTATTGAAAACAACGGTCTCAGGAACTTCCTCGACCAAGTGAAAAGTGCGCTTGGAAGCCTTCCTCCGCGCATGCTGGAGGATTTGTAATTCTTGAAACGCCGAGTCGTCACAGACACGACGGACATTTTTTCCGTGGACTACGGCGACGTGCTCCAGGTGGGGGAGAAATTTTACAGGGTGAAAGGACACGAGCGTGAGGCCAGGTTCGGCATGGATGAGCCCAAATTCTGGGTCAAAAGGGTTGAGGATCTCGAAACAGGCGAAAAAAAGATCATCAAGCTGTCCTTTCTGGAAGAATTTGAAACCGAGATTGGTGGCGTGCGGATAAGATGCTTCCGCAATCCCCTGAAAGAGGCTCAGGTCTTGGAAACCATGAAGGACCACCCTTTTTTCATGCATGGAAGGGCCGAGAAAGACTCCAAGGGAAATATTCTTCGCATTCTGGATATCGTGCCGGGCCGAAATTTCTTTCACTATATCCACTCTCTGGACATGCCCTATGAAAAGTATTTTAAGGAGGTATTGCCTGATATCTTGGTGAGACTGGCGAGGGCGTTTGAAGCCATCCGCGTTCTTCACGCCCATGAACTGAAGCACGGGGATATCCGAAACGACCACATCATCGTGGAGCGGCACACGGGAAATTACGTTTGGATTGACTTTGATTATGATTATGAAGCGCCTGAAAACCCGTTCGGTTTGGATTTGTTTGGAATGGGCAATGTCTTGACCCATGCCGTCGGAAAGGGCTTTCATACCATTCATACGATCTTGCAAGACCCGGCGACTTACGGAAGCTTGAAAGACCGGCTTGACACTGCCGACTTCTCCGTCATATTCAAAGAGCGATTCATAAACCTCCAGAAACTGTATCCGGAAATCCCAAAGCCGCTCAATGATATTCTCATGCACTTCTCCAGACGGGCCAATGTGTTTTATGAATATGCAGGGGAAATGATTGAGGACCTAAACAGGTGTATGTGCTTATTCCAATAGTATCATAGTATCGGGAGGTGCATCTTGGACAATTCCATTCTTATAGCGCTGAATGACTCTGTAAGCGCTCGTGCCGCGTTGAACTTCTTTTCTCGTTTGGAGTTGTGCCCGGAAAACTGCCGTATTACACTAATGCATTTCTTCAGAAAGCCAACCGCCACAGAAGAACTCATGGGCAAGAAATTCACCGAGGAGCAACCTGCGAGGTTCACAGCCATGCTCGAGAAGGCCAAGGACAAATTGGTCGAACGCGGGTATAACCCCAGCACAATTGAAGGGCGCTTGGTGACCGATCCTTATCCGACGATCGCTGAGGGCATTATAGATCAATGCAAAAAGAACCATTATGATATGGTGATAATCGGCCGAAAGAAAATGACCAAGGCAGAGGAGTTTGTATTGGGTGATGTGAGCGTAAAACTGCTCAGAGCCTTGGACAGGGTGGGAATTCTGGTCGTAAAGTCAGAGTGACGCACATCGGCTTAATGCCGCCTCGTGAGAATATATTCCCCGAGTTCAAGGAGATCCCTCTTGCGAGGAGAGGCCGAAAAATAGTCAAGAAGACTCCTGGCCCGATTTACATACTCGGCCGCTTCAGATTCAATCTTCGCAATGATTCCCTTGCCCCTCACCGTCCTGAACAGGTTGCGGTAATCGTCGACATCGGCCTTCCTGCTTTTGAAAAGGTCCTCAAGGGTTTCCGCTTCACTCTTCTGAAGTTCACCCAGAAGATAAATCAAAGGCAGGGTGATCTTCCCCTCTCTCAAGTCTTTTCCCACGGGTTTGCCCACAACATCCTCTGAAGATGTGTAGTCCAGAAGATCGTCGATAAGCTGGAAGGCAATGCCCAGATTTAGGCCGAATCCCTTTAAGAGGTCTATCGCCTGTTCCTTGGCTCCAGCCATAAGGGCGCCGCAGGCACAAGCTGCCGACATGAGCTCACCGGTCTTCGCCACAATCACCTTCATGTACTTGTCCTTGGTCATACGCCAATTGTGGGTGTACTCCAGCTCCAGAAATTGACCTTCCACCATTCGCTTTGTCATGCGACCCAGCAGCTCGGTGACAGCCTGGCTGTTACATTCGGCCGCGATGGCGGTGGCCTGGGCATAGAGAAAATCACCGCCAAGAACCGCCGCCGAGTCGCCCCATACGTTCCTTACAGACGGTTTTTTCCTTCTCATTTCTGCATTGTCCAGGACGTCATCATGGAGCAGGGAGGCGACATGAATATATTCAAACAGGGTAGAAAGATGATAGAGCTCTTCCCCTCTGAAGCCGCACAGCTGGCCGGAGAGAACGAAAAGAAGGGGGCGGAGTCTCTTCCCTTCACCCAGAAGAGAGTAGTGCGCAATGTCGTGGATCGTGGCAATGTCACTTGCCGGCCACTTGGTGAGCTCATCGTTGATCCGTCTAAAATATGGATCAAATCGTGTCAAGAATGCCTTTTCCGCCACCATCACAGTCTTCCGCTGGTTGCCCTTACTAAACGGCTGAATTCCACTGGTGTCCAAAATAACCTTGAGATGAGCTTTTTAGTCGCATAAGCGTCTGTTTTTACACAATCGGTGATCTTAGTTGCAATACAGGTTCCTTTTTTTGCATTGCCAAGGCAGGGGCATGGGGGTCTCTTTTCAAAAACGAGAAAGCCGGTGCCCGGCACACAGCGTAAGGCAATGCCTTAGGCGGGCGGACGGCCTCCTGCGGAAACGGCCATGAAAAGCCTTCCATGTAATGGATTGATGAGGGTCTCCGCCCGCCTTGGGGGCACCTTTCTGAAGAGTCTTTGCTCGATCCCCCTCGTTTTTGAAAAGAGACCCCCATGCCCCTGCGACATCGCGAACCGTTTTTGGACAAGAATAACTGAATTTATATTCATAACATAGGCTTGTCAAAGCAAAAAATCAAAGGATTTCGCCAACAAGGTCATAGGTGTGTGCCTCTACGATCCTTACAGGCACGATATCCCCGACAAGAGCCCGCCCCTTATTGATCAAAACACGGCCATCCACGTCAGGGGCCATACCTGCCGTTCTTCCTGCCAGCAACAGGGGCGTTTCCGGGCTCTGTCCCTCTATGAGAACCGGGAGAACCTGACCGACTTTGTCTTGGTTATTTTGTCGGGAAACCTCGGCCTGAATGCCCATAACCTTATCCAGCCGTTTTTGAGCGACCCGTCGCCTTACGGGGTTGTTGAGTCGGGAGGCCGGCGTCCCCTCCTCCCGGCTATATATGAAAGCGCCCAGGTGGTCTACGCGCGCCGTGCGGACGAACTCACAGAGTTCCTCAAAGGATTGCTCCGTCTCTCCGGGGAATCCGATCATCACCGTCGTTCTCAGGTGTATGCCTCGGCTCTTGGATTTTATCCGCGCAATGAGTTGACATGGTGTCTCTCCATGGCCTCCCCTTCCCATGGCCGATAAAATGTCGGGGTTGACGTGCTGGACAGGCAAATCCAGATAAGGGCAAATCCTGTTCTCCCCGTTCACCAGTTCCAGGAGGCGGTCGGAGATTCTGTGTGGGTGGCAATAGAGAACGCGGATCCAGCTCAGACCCCGAATATCCAGCAAACCTTCCAGCAAGCCTTCCAAAGCCACCTGGCCTCCGAGGTCTTTGCCGTACATGGTGGTATCCTGGGCGATCAGGTTGATCTCTTTGACACCGCCTTCCGCCATGGCTTCTGCTTCCCTGAAGATGGATTCCGGCCCCCTGCTCCTCAAACGCCCTCTTAAGTGGGGTATGGTGCAATAGGTGCATGCGTTTGAACAGCCTTCGGCGACTTTGATGTAAGTGCTGTAGAAACGGCTTGTTTGGACTCTGGGCACCCGATCTCCACCGAGATACCCCGGTTGACCGATGACAAAAGGAGGTCTTTCTTTTTCTTCCGCCTCCACGATTTCAACGATACGATGAATTTCCCCGGTTCCCAACCACCCGTCTACCTCGGGAATCTCTTTGACGAGCTTATACCCGTACCTCTGGACAAAGCAGCCCATGACAAAGAGCCGCTCCAGCTTGCCCTTCCCTTTCTTGGCAGCCACCTCAAGAATCGTGTCGATCGTCTCTTCTACAGCGGCCTGGATAAAACCGCATGTGTTTATGACCGCCGTATCGGCCTCCTCGGGCCTTGATACGGGAACGAAACCGGCTTCCTGGAGGAAGCCGAGAACATGCTCACTGTCCACAAGGTTCTTGGGACAACCCAGGCTGATCAAACAAACGCTCTTTTTTCCGGAGCTCATAGATTTCTGGGTGATTTTGCTAATGCCCTTTATCCCCTCGCGTCAGAGGCTGTGTCGTAATTCACTTTTCGCGCTCCTCTGTCATTTCGACCCTCGCGAAAGCGGGGGGAGAAATCCAATGCGAAGTATTGTCCCGAGCCCCACCTCCGGGGTAGGCGAGGGATCTTTTAGTTCCCTCACTGTGTTCAGGACAAGCCTCGGCTATCGCCTCGGAATGACATTATGGCACAGCCTTCCAAGGGAGAGGAAGTTGTCGGCGGAGAGATTCCAAAATAACCATTTTGCACTGAGTAGTATTTCCGTTCTCTGCTGTAAATAGACGCCTTGAATGGAAGAATGGAAGGGGTCACTGGATGGCTTTGGAAAGCCTTTTCATCAAGGTTGTGGCAAAGTTTTTCATGAACAGCAGTTGAATCGGCTCCGCAGACCTGTCCAGCAAGGTGGCACTGATCTTCAGCAAAATGCAATCCGTTTGAGCCACGACCGTTGCAGCCCGGGACTGGCCGCCCAGATAGGACATTTCCCCGAAGCATTCCCCTCGGCTGATCAGGGCAATGTTGGCGTTATGCTTTTGGACAGCAGCGTTGCCGCTAAGGATGATGAAGAAAGTGTCGTCTATCTCTCCCTCTGCCACCACCACCTGCCCCTTACGAACCTTGATGATGTGGCTGGCCTCCAGGATCTCCCGTACCTGCTCCTTGGTAAAATTATCAAAAAACGGGACGCTCTGCATATAATCAACAACGCTCTCCACCTTGTCGCCGGCAACCCCTCCTTTCAAACCCCTCAGGGAAACCCGCAGGTCATAGGCCAAGTCCATGCAACTCTGGTAGCGATGACCGGGATTCTTGGCCAGGGCCTTCCATGTAATCTTCCACAGGATTTCAGGCAAGTCAGGGCGCATTTTCTTAATGGGCACCGGGTTTTCGTTCACAATCTTGTACATGATGGAAAAATAGTTGTCCCCTGAAAAAGCTCTCTCACCGGTCAAGAGTTCATAAAGGACGCAACCCAAAGAAAAGATATCGCTCTTGTCTTCAATCGGTTCCTCTTTCACTTGCTCGGGAGACATGTAGCTCGGCGAGCCGATGATGCCCTCCGAGTTCGCCTGTTCCGACCTCACTTGGGCGATGCCGAAATCCGTGATCTTTACCACGCCCCCTTTGTTGATCATAATATTGGAGGGCTTGACGTCCCTGTGGACCACCCCCTTTTTGTGTGCAAAATCAAGGGCTTTGCAGGCTGAAAAAATGATCTCCACCGCTCGGCTTGCAGGCAGGAGGCTCTCCCTTCTGCAAAATTTCTCCAAGGTAGGGCCGTCAATGTACTCCATGGTGATGTAGCAGAAGTCCTTGTACATCCCGGCGTCGTAAATGGCCACAATATTAGGGTGCAACAGTTTTCCTGCGGACTGGGCTTCCACAAAAAACCTTTCCCGGTACTTTTCTGCCCGGTCCACCCCCGCATCCGAACCTGCTCTCGATATTTTGATACTCACGTACCTGTTGATATAAGGATCCCGACCCAGATAGACGACGCCCATGCTCCCCTGTCCAAGTTTTCCCACAATCTCATATCGTCCCACCGCTTTAATATCGGAGAGATCGTCAAGAAATTGCTGGTCCACGTGGCTGACCTCTTGGTCTTTGCCCAGCAATTTGACCTTCAGCCAACTGGTGAGGCCGAGCTTCTTTTTGGGCTCCTCCCGCCCCGTGATCTCCTTCTCCGGCATGGCGTCGACGCGCATGAACCCTCACAAATGCTTTGACTCTGCCCCTATCGTAAAATCCCCCCTCACGATAGAGCCCGCTCGGAACCGGACCGCCCCATCCACATGATCGAGTCCATAGGGCGTGGGTTCTACGGCTAACTAAGTATTTATTATTACATATAATTGTCGGGATGTACATGAAATAGTGCCGGTGCGCCGTCGCCGGCTTGCGGGGCGATCATGCCCCCACTTTCAAGCCCCCTTGCCGAAACAGTTGATCCAAATTAAGCTTGTTCAAGGTGTCCGTGAAAATCTCACTGAGAAGTTCATCGGCCTGAGTCTGCCCGATCAGTTTTAGTCGCTCCCCCTCAGCACTGACCATTTGTTTTGCCAGAAGATTTCCATCCTGGATGAGTCTTGCTTCATACGCCACTCTGACCTTCCATTTCCTTTTTGCAAGATCCAGGTAAAATTCCTGAAGCACAATTCTGAGCTCAGCCCGGCTCTCCTTTTTTGACGTCACAATCCGGACCTTCTCATTCTCCAGGCGCTTCTCACATGCCTTTCTGTAGAGCGAAAGGAGGTCGTAGACACCGACTTTAAAACCCGGCTCGGTCCCCCTGGAGACTGAGAAGGACAGGTTCCCTGAAAAGCCTGGGAATTCCTCTCTTCCCCCCGGTCCTAAAATGTCTTTCTTGGACCTCATGTCCTCGATAACCAGGAAAACCTTCGTGCCTTTCAGGTCTTCTGTTCTGCTCGGCAAGCCGTAGTTCACCTTGAGATGGTGCAGCGGGCTGCAGCTCCACAGAAACAAGATCATGAGAAGGACGCTCCATCCATAGACTTGATTTGCTGGCTTCATTCTTCTCTCCTCCTTGTCCGTGTGGTCTTGTTGAGAAGAGGCTACGGGTCGCAATCTGAACAACCTATCCTGCAAAGCTCCTCTCTGTCAAGCTAAATGGCTGATGATACAATGATAACTAAGGATACACCTATCGCTCTCAAAGACAGGCCGCTGTTTCATTCTGCATGGCAAAAAGCTCGAGACGCCTTTGGCAGGGACTTCACGTTTTATTTGCCCGGCATGATTCGCTATGGAGATCAAAGGGGGCGGTATCCGGCTCTCTCTATTACCGGAAAAAGCTGCGAGCTCATGTGCGAGCACTGCAGGGGGCGACTTCTGGAACCCATGATCCAGATCGAGGCGCCCGAAGACCTCGTTGCAAAGTGCCGAAGGCTCAAGCGGGCCGGTGCCTGCGGCATTCTTCTGAGCGGAGGATCGGAC
>JARRRH010000024.1:0-14999 GCA_037380925.1 Deltaproteobacteria bacterium
GGCGGCCAGCAGTGCGGTAGCGAGGATCAAGGGCAGAGACACAACCAGGGCATTCCAATTTACGCGATAAAGGAAGGTCCAACCAAAGGACTGAAGGTTGATGACATAAATGAGAAGATGGGACATCAAGAAGCCGCAGACGAGCCCGATCCCCTCCCCGGCAACGACCATGAGAACAGCTTCCCAAAAAATCATGGCGCGAATCTGGCCGGTGCCGGCGCCCACGGCAGAAAGGGTGTTCAGCTGTTGTATCCGTTCGAGAACCAAGACGGTCAGGGTGGTGGTAATGCCGAGGCCTGCCACGAGGAGCGCTATAAGAAGAAGGACGGTTGTCACCGCAAAGGTCTCATCAAAAATTTTGAGGATTTCCTGCCGCAACTCCAAACCCGAAACCATTTCCAGGGGATGATCCTTTCCGCAGTACCGAAGCACCTCGGATCTGAGGTGGGCTTTTGAGGATTCCAGGTTTTGGTTGTGGTTCTTGAAAAAGAAACGGACTCCGCTCCAGCGCTGATCTCCGGTCAGTTTCTGGTAGGTCCTGAGATTCGCATAGACTACTCCGCCTCGCGTCCGGTAGTCCCGGAAAACGCCCAGCACAGGCAGGTCCAGCAGGACATTCCCGAGCCTCACCCTGTATCGCTCTCCAACAGACAAGCCGGTTTCATTGGCAAACACTTCCGAGACCAGGACCCCGTCTCCAGCGATCAGGGATCCTTTGATCTTCGCCATATCCGCGTGGAGCAAGAGGAACTTGCCGTAGCGCAGAAGGGGTTCAAAGCTCACAGCCTCAAGCTCGTATGGGATCTTGCCGTACCGGAGTTCGAGGTGCCGGTAAGCCATGACATCGACCCCTTGTATTTTCTTCAGTCCGTCGACGACCTTTTGGGGAAGAGGATCGTGATACCGATTGGCTCCGGACATCTTGGGGCGGACAAAGAAGTCACCTGCCAGCGTCTGGTTCACCCACAGAGAGACGGTGTCCCTGAAGCTGTGTACCATGATCACCAAGGCCACGAACAGGGCCATAGCGGTCACAAGGGCTCCTACTGAAATAGCGGTCCGGTTTCCGGCATCGCGCACGTATCTTCCCGCAAGAAAAGCGGGTTCACCGGCAATACGCCGCAGAAGGGGAGGGAGCCGCGATCCCATCCATTGGAGCAAAGGCAAGGACAGAATCGAGAATCCCACAACCAAAATAAGAACAGCCGAATAGCCGCTTAAGGGCAAGCCCGGCAAACTGGGAAGCTTGGCAACCGGCCAGGCGAGAAGTATCAAGGCCATGCCCAGGAATGTCGGATGGCGGCCCGGGTGTTTTTTCCTTGCCGGCGATTCATGCATCATCATGGCCTCCCGCGGTGCAATGTGGGTTGCTTCGCGGGCAGGCCGATAGGCTGCCACAAGGGAAACAAAAAGGGTCACCCCAAAGGAGAGAAGGATTTCCCAAAAATCCAAGTGCAGCTTCTCTACACGAACCCGCACAAAAAGGTTGCTGATGGTACCGCGACGCCGAGAAGCCGCATTGAGAGAGACGAGACTGTAAACCAGAAACATCCCCACAAAGAGGGAGACAAAGCTGAGCATAGAGAGATTGAGTTGGTAGGCGTGGATCATGGTCAGCCCGCTCTCTTTGGTCTCGGTAGGGGCTTGGAGATCGATTCCCGGGGGCAAAAGGCTTTTGAGCTGGGCCACGGCTTGCTCTGTGGCGTCCGGTTTCAGGCGCAGGTCAATTCGGTCCACCCAACCTTGCAAACCTGTAAATTCCTGCATGGTTGCGATGTCCGTCAGGCCGACATACCCGCCCTCTACAAGAGAAAGTCCTTCCGGTTCCAGCATACCCAGGACGCGGAATTGTGCGATCTGATGAACGTGTTCCAGGGAGACCAAATCCCCACCGGTTATAGCGTACTGGCGAGCCAGAGGTTGGCTCATGATAATCGTGTGAGGCAAGCGCAACAGGTCCAGCCAGATTTGGTCGGCATGGCCTGAGGTTGACTCAATTCGCCACTGACGTAAGGGATAATCCAGCAGGGGGTCCAAGCCGATCAGCAAAAAAGGTTGTGTGTCCTTTTTGGAAATCGACACATAGCTGGAGATCAGGGGGGAAGCTGTTTCCACAGCGGGATGGGAGCGCAACCGAGCCACAAGGCCTTCAGGAACACGCCCATCCGGGCGCATAACCGTCCACTCCGCCTTGCCTGACAAAAAATCCATGCTGCGGGTGAAAGAATCAAGGGAAGCATAGACCGCGAGACGGACACTGGTAAAAACCGCAGCGCCCAGCGCTATTCCGAGAACTACAGCCAGGACACGCCAGGGGTGCACTCGCAGTTGGCGTGCAGTGAACCAGTTCAAGAATCTTAAAAAGAAGACTATGCGTTGCATGCGCCGGTCTCAGTGATTCGGCCGTCTTTCAACCATATGCGCAGGGTGGCATAAGGATCGGCAAGCGCGCTGTGGGTGGCGATAATGACTGTGGTGTTGAATTTGTGGTTGAGCTCTGAAAGCAATTCAATGACGGCCTGCCCGTTCTTGCTGTCCAGATTTCCTGTAGGTTCATCGGCCAGTATGATTGATGGTTCATTGATGAGGGCGCGCACAATGGCGGTGCGCTGCATTTCTCCCCCTGAAAGCTGTGTTGGATAGTGGTTCAATCGATTGCTCAGATTAAGCCAGTCCAACCATTCCAGGGCCCGGTCTGTCACTTCCGGATAAGGGCGGCCTGCCAGGAGTGCCGGAAGACAGACATTTTCAACGACCGTAAGGGTGGGCAGCAAGTTGAAGGACTGAAAAATCATGCCCACCACTTTTCTGCGGTAGACGTTCAATTCTTTTGGGGTTGCTTTCTGAAGGTTTTGGCCGGCCACCACAAGCCGTCCCCTGGTAGGCAGATCCAGGCCGCCGAGCAGGGCAAGAAGGGTGCTTTTCCCGGAGCCGCTGTTGCCTTTCAGAACGACCATTTCGCCATCAGAGATGGTGAGGTCTATGTCCTGTACGCCGACAACAGACGTGGCTCCCAGAGGGTAAATCCGGGTGAGTCCCTGGGCGAAAATCAGGGAATGGGCTGAGGATGCATTCATGGAGAACTCCTACAGTCAAAAACGCACACCGGTTTAGCGTATGTGTCCTGGGAGTTGGTCCGCAAATCTCCTAGCAAGAGCAAGGGTGTATCCGTATTACGCTTTACTCTGTGTTAGACCACTTTCCAGCAGCGAACCTGGTGATCTTCAGCCACCTTATAGAAGGGGATTTCCTCTTTCCGGCAGCGGTCTTCCACAAGAGGGCATCTCCCTTGAAATTTACATCCCGGCGGCGGGTTAAAGGGGGTAGGAACATCGCCGATAAGATCTTGTCCAAATTGGGTTTCCTCATTTGGTGAAGGCACTGCTGAGAGAAGCCCCAACGTGTAAGGATGCAGAGGTTCATCAAAGATATTCCCTGCCGGTGCATATTCCATGATATGGCCGAGATACATGACGGCGACCGTGTCGCTGATATAGCCTACCACGTTCAGATCGTGAGATATAATCAGATAGCCGAGATTTAACAGGGCCTGGAGTTCTTCGAGAAGGTTAATAATCTGTGCCTGAATGGAGACATCCAGAGCGGATACGGGCTCATCGCAAATGATCAGACGCGGATTGACGCTCAACGCCCTCGCAATGCCGATGCGCTGACGCTGGCCGCCGCTGAATTCATGAGGGTAGCGGTCGGCACTGGACGGGGCAATGCCCACCATGCCCAGGAGTTCGTCCAATCGGTCTTTCCGCTCACCTTGTCTGTTCACACCCAGTGTGCGGAGACCCTCCTCAACGGATTGGCCGACCGTCATTCGCGGATTGAGAGAGCCGAAAGGATCCTGAAAGATAATTTGCATCTCTTTACGCAAAGGGCGAAGGTCTTTTTGTGGAAGTGTGCTGATATCGGTGCCCCTGTAAATGATTTTTCCGCGATCAGGCTCCAGAAGCCGTAGAATGAGGCGGCCTATGGTGGATTTGCCGCATCCGCTTTCACCCACGAGACCAAGGGTCTTGGCCTCTTGAATCTCGAAATCCACGCCGTCGACAGCTTTGACCCACCCGATAGTACGCTGGAAAAAGCCCCTTCGCACCGGGAAGTACTTTCTCAGGCTTTCTACCTTGAGCATGACGTTGTTAGTGTTCATAGAAGGCACTTTAGATCACTCTCACTTTTTGTATAGAACGGGACAGCGGCTCAAGTGGCCTTCCCCATAATCGCACATTTCAGGAAAAACCTTACGGCATGTTTCAATGGCCTGATCGCATCTTGGGTGGAAAGGACACCCCTTGGGCTTATAGGCGGGATCCGGCACAGTGCCCGGAATGCTGTATAGGATGTCGCCTTTTTTCGCACGGCTTGGGAGGGAAGCCAGAAGCCCCTGCGTGTACGGGTGCCGAGAATTTTCAAAAACGTCCTTTCTGCCGCCTTGTTCCGCAATGATGCCGGCATACATGACGTAGATGCGATCGGCAATGATGGAAACCACGTTGAGATCATGGGTTATATAAAGGAGAGACATGCCGCGTTTTGTCTGGATCTCTTTAAAAAGATTCAGGATTTGCTTTTCGACCGTTACGTCCAGAGCGGTTGTGGGTTCATCGGCGATCATAAGCTCCGGATTGCAGGCCAGGGCCATGGCGATCATCACCCTCTGACGCTGACCGCCGCTCAGTTGATGAGGATAGTCTCCAAGTCGTTCCTCGGGGGAAGGGATACCCACATCCTTGAGAAGTTTTATACATCTTTCTCGAAGAGCACGGTCATGCATATCCTCGTGGGCGAGAATCGCTTCCTGGATCTGATCACCTATGGAGAACACAGGATTCAAGGACGTCATGGGTTCCTGGAAGACCATAGCAATGTGTTTGCCACGAATATTCTGAAGCTCCTCCTCGCAGAGGTCCACAAGATTCCGGCCGTTGAAGACGATGCGCCCCCCCTCAATTCCACCGGGCGGTCGAGAAACAAGGCCAAGCACAGCCAGGGCGGACACGGTCTTGCCGCACCCCGATTCCCCCACCAAGCAGACGGTTTCGCCCTCTCGGACATCATAACTCACCCCGTCCACTGCACGGGCCACGGTTTCGTCCCCGCGGAAGTAAACTTTCAGGTCTCGAATGGAGAGAAGTGTCCTTTTACTCATGAAAGTGTCTAAAGTGCCAAAAAAAGAGTAATCACGAAAGCATGAAAATCAGCAAACATGAAAAAAGAAACAAAAGTATTTTTAATTCGATAAAGACCGATCGGCAAAATTCTTTCCAGCGCAGCCTCTAGTGCTGGAGCCCCTGTATTAAGAGACTGGATTCCGGATAAGCCCTTCGGGTTTTCCGGAATGACAATCATAGGCAGTCTAACCACTTCAGCTCACTTTAGGCACTCTAGGCACTTTAGATTACTTTACCCTTCTCTAGTGCCTTTCCTTCAATTTCGGGTTCAGGATATCCCGCAGTCCTTCTCCGAAGAGGTTGAACGAGAGGACCACGACGAGAATAGCCACGCCGGGAATGAACGTGAGCCACGGTGCATCGAATATAAAACGTTTTCCATCAGACAGAATATTGCCCCAAGTCGCATGAGGGGGCGGGACGCCGAATCCAAGAAAACTCAATCCCGCTTCAGTCAAAATGGCTGTTGCAATGCCTATAGTAGCGGATACCAGAACCGGAGCAATGGCATTGGGGATCATGTGGCGAAATATGATGCGCCAATCACTCACTCCCAGTGCTCTGGCCGCGGTGACGAAATCGTGTTCCCGCAGGGAAAGAAATTCGGCGCGGACGAATCGTGTTGTGCCCATCCAGCTCGTAAGCCCTATGACGATCATGATGTTGTAAATACTTGCAGGTAGAAGGGCCACTACAGTGAGAATCAGAAAAAAGCTGGGGAAACAGAGCATGATGTCTACAAAGCGCATGATCAGCGTATCAATCGAAAAGGTTCCGCTGGAGAGGAGTCTCACCCATGCCTGCTTTGGGGATCTGTTTCTCGACCAGATGTACAGAACCGCGAAAAAAACACTTATGAGAATCAGGGGGGATCCCACTTGGGGCCTGCCGATAGCTATAGCCGCGATTCCGAGAAGCATGAAAAGAACGGCAAGCATCTGATCAACCCTCACGTTATTCTGACCGAAATACCCCGACAACCCCCCCATGAAGATTCCCACAATCACGGAGATGCCGACCGCCACAAAGCCTACAGTGAGGGATACCCAGGCCCCTTGGAGCATCCTTGCAAACACGTCCCTACCTAGGTCGTCCGTTCCAAGAAGGTAGATCCCCAATGGAGGGATTTCCTCAGGCTGAAGAATTTCGACATGGGGGCGGGACAAAGGAGGGCGCAGTTTTTCAGAGAGCCGGATCATAGCAGGGTCCAGCAGGGGTTTGGTGCCGGAGGTCAGGACCAGACCTGCAAGGGCGGTGAAGAAGAACAGGAGGAAGATCGCAAGGCCTGTGAAGGCAAGCCCGTTCTTCCTAAAAAGACGCCAGTACTCCTGGAGCCGAGTCCGCTTCGGCGCCATCGGTGCTTCTTGCAAGGAGCTTGGATAGGATGCGGGTTGGGTCATAATACGGAATCCCTAATGTATAAAGATTCTTCTCCTTTTGTTTCAGTCACTTTAGTCACTCTAGCTCACTTGTCCCTACAGCCTGATTCTCGGGTCCACTACAAGGTAGAGCAAGTCGGATACGAAGGTGCCTGCCAGTACCAGCACAGCCGAAATGAAATTGACTGTTAAGATAACGGGATAGTCCCTTGCCAAGATGGCTTCATAGGCCATTCTCCCCATACCGGGCCACGAGAAAATCGACTCGATGATCACGGATCCGCCGATAAGGCCCGGAAGGATAAGGCCGAACATGGTGACGAAGGGAAGCAGTGCATTTCGCAAAGCATGTTTATAATGGACTTGCTCAGATGAGAGTCCTTTCGCCTTTGCCGTTCGGACGTAATCCTGGCCTTCCACTTCAAGCATCTGGCTTCGCACGTACCGGGAGAGAACGGCAATGCCCACGGTTGCTCCAAGAAGAGACGGCAAAAGCAAGTGCCAGGTCCGGTCCATGACTGTTTGAATGATCGAAGCTCCTCCGAGACCGAAGGTCTGCATTCCAATGACCGGAACGTGCAATCGGGTAACAACAAGAATGATCAGAATATAGGCAAAGAAGAACCCGGGTATAGAAATGAGGAGATAGGCCAAGAAGGTGACGGACCGGTCGTAGATACCTCCCCGGAGAAGAGCCGACCGGATTCCGATGGGGAAAGAAATGGTCCAGGTAATGATGGTGCCCACAATAAAAAGGGGCAGGCTATTCAGAAAGCGTCCCCAGATCTTGACGAGGACCGGCTGGTTGTCTTTCCAGGAAACGGTCTTGCCCGTGAAAAGACCCTTGTAGAAATAGGCGTACTGGATGTGAAGCGGTTTATCCAGATGGAACTCTTTGCGGAACCGTTCCACCATTTCCGGCGTAAATTTGGGATTGAGCGGGTTTGCCTGGCTGGGTTCGCCGGGTGCCAGATGAATGATCAGGAAAGACACGATGGAAACAAAGAAAAGGGTAATGATCTTCTGAATGATGTTTCGGCCAATGAATGAAAGCATACGTTGTTACCTCGGAATAAATGTCTCCGTCTATTCCATATATTCGGCCCGGCAAGGGCCCCAAAAAAACCAAACGTCAAAATCCAAATGTCGAAATAAATCCAAATGCCAAAATCAAAAGGTCAAATGCACTGCAACTTCGAATGGCCTGACAGCTAGGCACTAATCTCATTGGTGAGGTCACAGTCGTGATGGCATTTTTGGGAATTTTGGCCTTTGACATTTGACATTCCTGTATTCAGTCTTCCAATGCGAAATCAGGCGCTTTGGGCAGCTTGATCCACTTGTTGAAATAGAAGGTGTAATTGCCTGTCTTGGTAGGCGTGATCTTCTTATAGGTCACATTGCCTTGGGCATCGACCTCCTTGATAACGATCCGTTTGTCCAGGATCGCCGTCCATTTGCTCACAAAGAGAAAGGTATAGGGTTGTTCGAAGGCAATGATCTCGTGAAGCTCATGACACAGGCGCACTTGACGCGCATGGTCGTATTCCTGCCTGATTTTTACAATGAGATCATCCGCCTCGGCGTTCGCGAATCCCACAAAGTTGAGTTCATAGGGGCCCGTCTGGCTGGAGTGCCAAATCTGGTAGAGATCCGGCTCGATGCCCATGGACCATCCTAGGATGAGGGCGTCGAAGTCCAGTTTGTTGACCCGTTCCTGAATGAAGACGGACCATTCGAGCACGTCGGTTCGGACATCGATCCCGATCTGTCTCCATTCATCCTGCACGATGGCCATAACCGCTTTTCTGATATCATTGCCGCTGTTGGTGATGAGGGTGAACTGAAGTCTCTTCCCGTTCTTTTCCAACCACCCCTCCTGGTTTCGCCTCCACCCGGCTTCTGCCAGGAGTTTCAGTGCACCCTCCGGATCGTAAGGGAGGGGCTTAATGTGGTGGTTGTAATAGTCGGTCTGCTTTACAAAGGGACCGGTAATCCTTTCCCCTTGACCGTAGAGCACATATTTGATGATTTTGTCCACATCGACAGCCATGCCCAGAGCTGTTCGCACCCTGCGGTCATCAAAGGGTTTTCGCCGCATGTTATAGCCGATATAGGAATAACCAAAAGACAGACCTGAGAAATGCTGGTATCTTTTGTCCTTCTCCAACCGGGCTACCTGATGAGGTTGCACTGTATAGGTATCCACGGTGCCTGCATAAAACTCCATCTCCTGGGTAAGAAGGTCTGGAATGACGCGATAAACATAGCTCTCATAGTTGGGAGGACCTTCCCAGTATCCCTCAAAGCGATGGAGGACAATGTATTGGTCCGATTTCCACTCTTGAAACACAAAGGGTCCACAACCTATGGGATGGCGGTTAAAGGCACTTTGGCGGACAGAAAAGGTGTCGGGGTCCATACCCCGATTGATGGCCTCCTTGCGCAGAGTCTTCTTGTTGAGGAGGTGTTCCGGAAGTATTCCCATGGCCCACGTGCTGATAGCCGGTGAATAGAGGCGCTTGTAAACGATCCGCACGGTCAGGGGATCGAGGACGTCGACGCGCTTTACGGGCTCATAGTCCGACAGGCGAGGGGAGAGGTTTCTGGGATCCATGATGACTTCATAAGTAAACTTCACGTCGTAGGCATCCAGAACATGGCCATCGTGGAATTTCACGTTGGGTCTGAGATAGAAGAGCAGTATGGGATTGTGCTCGGTTGGGGGCAGAATCTCTTTGACATAGGCTGGCGGTGTGCCTGCTCCCTCACCCTCCTGAACCACATAGGTCTCTGAAGGGAAAGAGCGGAAATATTCAGGCCCTAAAATCGTCGACAGATTATTGAAGAGTTCCTGATCCACCCGGCTTAAGATCAGCTTTATCCTGGCCGGGGCACGAACGCGCAACAGGACCTCTCTTTTTCGGCCGGTGCTTTCACGTTTTTTGACTTGAAAAGTCGCGGGTGCAACAACGGCTATGTTTTTGATGTTCTCCAGTGAGGCCCGGGTTTGGGGGTTGACCGCCAACCTCCCGGCCTTTGCTTCTCGAAGGTGTTTAACGATCTCCTCGGCATCGGCTTTTCCGAGACCAGGCACTTCGGCGGTCTCGTTGACGTAAAAAAAGGCCTGCTCATAGATTTTCCACGAACTGGCCACCCGTCCCCTGAAACGAAGATTTTGATCCCTGTCGATGAGGCCCTCGAACACCATCCCTTCAATGGTGCTGCTCGCCGAATCGGATGACAGGACGGGATTCAAGATAGAGGCATCCCCGATGGAGGCAGTGATGTACTCGCTTAGACGCATGGGATTACCGCGTGTCTGCTCTTCATAGGTAGGGACCCACAGATAGGACTGAAGTAGAAAAGCGACGACGAAGAGAGGAGCGAATATGAGAATTTTGTGAACAGTCATGCGTATTTCAAGTGCCTAGGGTGAGTCGAATGGACCCACGCCGCGAAAAAAAGGAGCATCATGTTTAGCAGTGTAGCAGAAAATGGAAATCATGCAATTGGTAAACTCCAAGACTTGTGGTATGAAAAGCTTACCGGCTAAACCAGATGTCCTAGAGGGAGAGATGGAAGTTCTGGATTCGAGCAGGAAAGTGGTTGAAAAAAGCCGATTCGTTTCAATCGACACAGCCGCCTTGAAGAAATTCAGTGAAATGCTTTGGGCGAAAGATGTCTCAGTGCCGCGGTGGGAGGCCGGCTTCCATTTCAGAGGGAATGAGGAAGAGACGGTGGCCTACCTCCTTGTGCTGGACACTCTCAACTTCTGCTTTTGGCCGGCCTCGGGAAAAAGGATCTGGGAGATCCCTTATAAATCGGGTTGGGTGTCCGGTTATTACGCTCTGGCCCTGTCTCTTAAAAGGGCGTTTGAAACAGGGACGCCGCTGGCCGAACCGGAATACATGGTTTCTCTTACTCTGGACGGGTTGAAGGAGGTTCTGGGGGGAAGGGGGGAGCTCCAGCTCCTCAAATCCCGTCTTCAAATCCTTCGGGAACTGGGGAAAGTTCTGCTGGAAAGATTTGACGGAAAGGCCTTCAAAATCGTGAAGTGCGCCCATGGATCGGCGGTGGCATTGGCCCGCCTTCTGGCTGAGAGCCTATCGTCTTTTAGAGATGTGGCTAAGTACTGGGGCGAGAAGGTCTACTTCTACAAGCGCGCCCAAATATTTGCCGCCGACCTGTACGGCACGTTCAGTGGCGAGGGCTGGGGCCATTTCACGGACATGCAAGAGTTGACAGCCTTCGCAGACTACAAATTGCCGCAAGTGCTGAGGCACGTGGGCATTTTGTATTACCAGCAGGGGCTGGGAGACAAGGTGGACCAAAAGATTCTCCTGGAGGCGGGCGGGGTTGAGGAGATTGAGATCCGGGCCAACACCATTGTGGCGGTGGAAGGGGTTCGACAGGAGCTGGCAAAGCTCGGATCGAAGTTGAGAGCTTTTGAAATGGATTGGATTCTGTGGAACCTCGGGCAGGAGGAGGCATTCAAAGAGAAGCCATATCACAGGACCATCACGATCTTTTACTAGCAGCAGGGAGATGAAAAAGGCCCATCTGCCATTCGACGGTCGTTCGGCAGGCCGTTCGACAGGCTCACGGTCCTGAGTATAATGGGAGGAGATGCCTTTACGTTCCCATTTGCCACGAGGAGAGATACCTTTCCTGCTCGGGCGTGAGGGTGTCAATGTCCACGTTCATGGCGGCGAGCTTCAGCCGGGCAATCTCGCGGTCAATGTGCAGTGGGACAGGATGAACCCTTTTTTCAAGTTTTTTGTGCTCTGAAGCCACGAATTCTGCGCACAGGGCCTGGTTGGCAAAGCTCATGTCCATGACGCTGGACGGATGGCCCTCGGCGGCAGCCAAATTCACCAGCCGGCCTTCTCCGAGAAGATAGACCCTGCGGCCATTTTGGAGCGTAAACTCCTCCACAAACTCCCGTATGGGTCTCCTTGCGGTGGAAGCGGTCTTAAGGCTGGGCAAGTCCAGCTCCACATCAAAATGACCGGAATTGGAGATGATGGCCCCGTACTTCATAGCGAGGAAATGTTCCTCCCGGATCACGTTGATGTCCCCCGTGAGGGTGCAGAAAATATCTCCAAGGGGAGCAGCCTGGCCAATAGGCATGACCTGGAAGCCGTCCATGACCGCTTCGAGAGCTTTGAGGGGGTCGACCTCGCAGACGATCACATGGGCACCGTGTCCCTTGGCTCGGGCGGCGACACCCCGTCCGCACCACCCGTAGCCGCTCACCACAAAGGTACTGCCGGCAAGGAGCCGATTCGTGGCTCTAATAATGCCATCGACCGTGCTCTGGCCTGTGCCGTACCTATTGTCAAATAAGTGTTTGGTGTTGGCATCGTTGACCGATATGATGGGGAACTGTAAGACCCCGTCTCTTTCCATGCTTCGAAGTCGAATGACCCCGGTTGTGGTCTCCTCGGACCCGCCCAACACCCCTGAGAGCAAAGCCTTTCTGTCATGATCGGACAGACCCGTCACCCATTCCCTTATGCCCTTTGCCAGGTCGTCCCACTTGTTGAGAGCGATAAAGTGAAGGGAGCTCACCAGGTCCGCCCCATCATCCATAGTGAGATTGGGCTTATGCTTCAACGCGGAAAGGATGTGATCGTAATAGGTGGCGTTATCCTCTCCTTTGATGGCAAAAACGGGGATCTCATCGTCCGCCACCAACGACGCAGCCACATCATCCTGGGTCGATAGAGGGTTGGACGCACACACGACCACCACATCAGCCCCGCCGGCCTTCAGTGTTTTGAGCAGGCTGGCGGTTTCTGTAGTCACATGCAAGCAGGCCGAAAGCCTCAAGTTGTTTAAGGGTTTTTCCCTTTCAAAGCGCTCTCCGATTTTTTTCAAAACCGGCATGCTCATGGCTGCCCATTCAATCCTCAACCGGCCTTTTTCAGCAAGCGTGATATCCTTGATGTCATAGTTCATAATGTCAACTCCATTGGGTTAAATGTGGAAAGTTCCTGTAATGGCGGATCTATGAATGAGCTTTTTTCGGTTTCTGAACCGCACGACACCGGAATAATGGGATAGTGGAAGAACGGCCCGCCCTGGCGCGACCGGCTTGGAGCGAATTCTGGCCTTTAATTGCCCAACAATGGCAGTAAACAGACGGCAGTTTGTTAATCAGGTCTGGGCCAGAGAAAAATGGGTCCCTAAGACGTACCATCTCTTTTGGCCCAATGTTCCAACATTCCATTATTCCAATATTCCTTCGATCCATGACTCCGATACTCCAGTACCCCAAAACAGCTTACCTACAGCACTTTAGTTCACTTCTCTCACTCCGTTTACTTTACCGCCCTTTTCAGCGTGTTCACCATGTCCAGCTTTTCCCACGTGAACTCCGGGAGTTCCCGGCCAAAGTGGCCGTAATTGCATGTCTTTCTGTATATCGGCCTGAGCAGATCCAGCCTCTCAATAATGGCGGCCGGCCGGAGATCGAACTCCTTTTTGACAATCCGGGTGAGTTCCGCACTGGGCACCACCCCTGTGCCGTAAGCTCCGGCCATGACGGAGACCGGTTCCGCTCGTCCAATGGTATAGGCTACTTGGATTTCACACCGCTCAGCCAAACCGGCAGCCACAATGTTCTTGACGATATAACGGCACATGTAGGAGGAGCTTCTGTCTACCTTGGATGGATCTTTGCCGGAGAAGGCACCGCCTCCGTGATAGCCGAAACCGCCGTAAGTGTCCATAATGATCTTTCGTCCAGTTAAACCGCAGTCCCCCAAAGGACCGCCCACCACAAATCGGCCTGTGGTGTTGATGAAGAACTGGGTTTCTTTATCCAACATATCGGAGGGGATAACCTTTTTGATCACCTCCTCCACAATCGCCTCACACAACGTGTCGTAATCCACGTCCGGGTTGTGCTGGGCGGCAATCACCACGGTATGTGCCCTGTGAGGTTTGCCCCCAACATATTCCACTGTAACCTGGGACTTGCCGTCCGGCCTCAACCAGGGGAGTTTGCCGGATTTTCGCACATGGGCCAGTCTCTGGGTGAGGCCGTGGGCAAGGTAGATAGGCATGGGCATGAAGGTGGGCGTGTGGTTGCATGCATACCCGAACATGAGGCCTTGATCTCCGGCCCCTTGCTCCTGGAAAAGGCCTTTTCCATTGACGCCCATGGCAATGTCCGGGGACTGCTTGTCAATGGAGGTAAGAACGGCACATGTTTCCCAATCAAACCCCATGGAAGAATTCCGGTAGCCGATATCCTTGATAGTTTCCCGCACCACCCCCGGCATGTCCACGTACGCCGTGGTTGTAATCTCGCCCGCTATGAACGCCATGCCCGTGGTCACCAGGGTTTCGCAGGCAACGCGGGCATATTTGTCCTGTTCCAGCATTCTGTCCAGAACGTGGTCGGATATTTGATCTGCAATTTTGTCCGGGTGACCCTCTGTAACCGATTCGGAAGTGAACAAGAAGTTGTCCTTCTTCATAAAACGCTCCTTTCAACAGGGATAAAACCGGCGTGAGTACATTCACACACCAGCATCAGAAACCCCAGCCCCGAGGAACCGTCCGCATAGGTTCTACCGATCCGGGGTCTAGAAGAGCCGGTATGTGTTGAATCTGGATGCTCAGGGAACAAGCCTTTTCTTGCGTTCCGAGGCTCCGGGCTGGCCCTCTCACTCCCGCCAAAAGGCGACGGGATCTTCGCGACACTCACTTCAGAAAAGGCTTCCTCCCTGAGCCCACTGGGCCACCTGATGCCTCCGTCTCTGCGGGATGAGGCTCACTCTTGAGAGGGCCTGCCCAAAATGCAATTGTCGATCAGCCTCGTTTTGCCAACCCTCACCGCAAGGGCCAAAAGGGCTTCTCCTTCAATTTTACCTGTGTCTTCCAAAGACACAGGATCACAGACATTGACATAATCAATTTGCGTATCAGGATAGCTTCGAATCAACTCTTCCACAGCCGTTTTTATAGCGTTTCCATCCTTTTCGCCCCGAAGAACCATGTCCCGAGCGAGATCGAGGGATTTCTTGAGGCACAGGGCGGACTTTCTCTGCTCGAAGGTGAGATAACTGTTTCGGGAACTCATTGCGAGACCGTCTGGTTCTCTGACCGTGGGGACGCCAACAATCTCAACGTCCATATTCAGGTCCCTGACCATTCGGGTGACAACCGTCAACTGCTGATAATCTTTTTGGCCAAAAACAGCAATGTGGGGTTTTGTGATATGAAAAAGCTTGGCCACCACGGTGGTGACCCCTTGAAAGTGCCCCGGCCTCGACAGCCCGCAAAGGTGCTTGGTCACCCCTTCAACCTCAACATGTGTCTGAAAACCTTCAGGATACATTTCTTGCACAGTGGGCAGGAAGACGATATCCACCCCCACCTCTTGGGCCTTTGAAAGATCGCCCTCAGTATCGCGGGGGTATGC
>JARRRH010000025.1:0-10806 GCA_037380925.1 Deltaproteobacteria bacterium
GTATTAATCCACCGGCTATGCCGGTGAGAATTGAAAAGGTTCTACTGGTGGTGCTGATTGCTAAGGGTGCTGACCCGCTTTCAGTATTTGCATGACGTCACTTCCCGGAATTTCTTCCTTTTCAATGAGAAGGGCGGCTACACGATCGAGTTGGTCACGGTGATCCTTTAAAAGCTGGGTGGCCCGGTGGAACGCATCCTCGATCAGGCTGTCAATGTCCTCGTCGATCTTGGTTGCAGTCGCCTCACTGTAAGCTGGTTTTTGCAGCGTTCCCTCCATATACATCTGCCGCTGGCCGCCGAAAGCGATATTGGAAAGGTGTTCGCTCATCCCCCAGTCGAGGACCATTTTCCGAGCCAGGTTGATGGCCTCCTTCAAATCTTGCTCGGAACCGCTCGTTGAGGTGTTGAAGACGAGCACTTCCGAGGCTCGACCTCCTAGCATCACAGCGAGCCGGGCGGAGACGTAGTCCTTGTCATAGATATATTTTTCTTCGGGGAGTTGCTGGGTCATCCCCATAGCCCTCCCCCTCGGTATGATGGTCACCTTGTAAAGAGGTTCGGTGTCGGGAAGAAGTGCAGCCACCAAAGCATGCCCTCCTTCATGGTATGCCAGAACCTTCAGTTCCTCGTCCCCGACATGGAGACTTGTCCGTTCCAAACCCATAAGGATTTTATCGCGCGCTTGCTGGACAGATTCTTCATCAACGAAGGCCTTTTCATTTCGAGCCGCCAGAATGGCCGCCTCATTGAGAAGATTCTCCAGATCCGCACCACTGAAACCGGGTGTGCTCCTGGCTATCCTTTCCAAGTCTATTTCGTTTGCCAGCGGCTTGTTACGACTGTGCAGCTCGAGGATGGCGCGGCGCTCCCTGAGTGACGGGAGATCGACGTTGATGTGCCGATCGAACCTGCCGGGCCTGAGGAGGGCCGGATCAAGGATATCAGGACGGTTCGTGGCCGCCAGGACAATGACACTATCGTTGGGCTGAAATCCGTCCAGCTCGGAAAGGAGTTGGTTGAGGGTTTGTTCTCTTTCACCGTGGCCGCCTCCATATCCCAGGCCCCTCTGGGCTCCTATAGAATCCAACTCGTCAATAAAAATGATGCACGGAGCTTTTGCTTTTGCCTTTTTGAACATATTCCTTACACGAGAGGCGCCCACCCCCACGTAGATTTCCATGAAATCCGATCCCGAAATGCTGAAGAAGGGGACCCCGGCTTCCCCGGCCACGGCGCGGGCCAACAGAGTTTTGCCTGTTCCAGGCGGACCGATCAACAGACCGCCTTTCGGTACCCGCCCGCCCAAACGCTGGAATCGCTGGGGGCCCTTCAGAAACTCCACAATTTCCCGGAGTTCCGCCTTGGGCGCCTCGGAACCGGCCACGTCGTTGAAGCTTACAGTCTTCCCCCCGCGCCTGTATTCTTGCAACTGAGTTAAGTTCCCGGATGAAAAGAGATTGGAGCTCTGTTTCGTTCTGCGCAGAAACGCAAAGCCGATACCGATAATCATGACGAAAAGTAAAATGCTGGTGATGCTTCCCCAACCGCTTTTAGGCTTCGGTTTGCTGTTTACTTGAACTCCCTGCTTTTCCAGGAGTGAAAAGAGTTGCGGGTCGCCGAAAGAGGGAATGAAAGTAACAAAATCAGGTGCGGCCCATAAGTCGGCATCGGTCGAGCGAAAGTCGTCCCCGGCTTGGTCACTCCCCGGCAAAGGCGAAGGGCCTGGAATGGATGTTTTGATAGGTTTTTTAAATTGTCCAGTGATCTTTTCTCCTGAGACAGTAATAGAGGCGATATTGCCTTTACCGAGTTCTTGGCGAAATTTGGTATAGCTGATTTCATGGCCCGTATTATCGCAACTCAGGAGCAAACAGAGAGAGCAAAAAACGATTCCCAGAAATATCTTATTCCTCCAACAAGAGAGGAGAATAAAATTCCACCGCAGTATGTTTTTTACCTATTTGGTTTTCCACATGATTTCAATCTATTCGGAATTGATCGGTCAAACATTTCCCAAGGGTTTGTTCGATGGCGAATTTTCCACCAAGTCGGCAAAGGTTTCGAAGACCTCGGACAGCCTCTTCAGCTCATCAGACTTAATGACCGGGATGCTGTCGATCCCCCGATGTTCCAGGGCCTTCACGACCTCTGCTATGGTCAGGTCAGCTGTTTTTCGGCCCGGTTGAAACGCCTCAGAGTCGACCCTGTCCCCTTTGATCCTGGCAACAACCCTCGCTTCGATCAGTTCATTCAGAATTCGGCGCAAAAGAAGTGAGGGGATCCCCAATTTCTTCGAAATCTTTTCCTCATCCCAGAATCCCTCCCCCGGTGAAAAGCCCCTGACCAGGAGCTGAACGACTCGCGCGCTCAAAAGGCGCTTGTAGGCAAGGCTGATCTTCTTACAGTCCGGGTCGTAATCGTATGCCTCCGCGTTCTGGTACGCATGAGAGATCTCAGCCCCGATCAGTGTGATGAGCCAACTGAGCTGCAGCCATATCAAAAACAAGGGCAACGCGGCAAAGCTCCCATAGATGGTATTTAATCGGGATACGCCGATTTGAAAAGTAATGTAGACCCATTGAAATATCTGGAAAACGACCCCCGCGATAAGGGCGGCCAGCGCCCCTGAGAGAAACTTGACCTTGGTATTAGGCAAGAACACGTAGAGGAAGGTAAGAAGAAGCCAGACGGTAATATAGGGCGAAAGATTGAGGAGCTTGAGGATAAGCGGACTGACAGAGGCCAGGACATCCATTCTGCGGAGGACGGCCCTGAGTTCCGTGGTGACGAGGACCGTTATGGTGCTGGATATGAGGAACAAGACCGGCCCTATCAGAGCAACGGAGAGGTAATCGGCGATTTTTCTTTTAATGGGCCGCCCGTCTCTGACATGCCAGATCTCGTTAAAATAGCCTTCGATACTCATAAGGACACCGATAATGCTGTAAAAAAGAAATACTACACCCAGGCCGGCAATCGCACCGCCCGGTGTATTCTCCAAGAGCGACTTGGCAAAACCGATGATCCTTGAAAGGACCTCTTCCTGACCTTGGAGTCTTTGCATGAGTTGTTTTTGCAAGATCTTTTGATAACCGAATCCTTTTGCAATCCCGAAAAGCAACGCCAGTATCGGCACAACGGAAAGAACGGAATAATAGGTGAGAGCGGCCGCCCTGAGCTGATTTCGGAAAGATCCCCGGAGAGACAGGGTCGCAATCCTTAAGAACTTGACCCGAAATGCTCTGAAACCCCGAAGATCTCCCAGGCGGCTTCTCCAGATGTCATCCTTCGGGTAGTGAATCTTTTTGGTGTTTATGGACATATTTCTTCGCCCTCAGCCCGCTTTTCCCCATCCCCTAGGCCTGAAAGCTGTGACCCCTTGGGCTGCGCCCACCGGCTGAGTTGAACAATGCGATCAACTGACGGACAAAATTCGCCGCTCCTTTCTACTTGCGCAAGATCCACAGGATTAATGAAATTATGACACTGATCAGGACCATGGTGGCAATGGGAATGTAAATCTTCAGGTTGGGCCGGTTGATAATGATATCTCCAGGCAGCCGTCCGAAGGGAATCTTTCCCACCCAGGGCCAAAGAAGCCCTATTACAAGAATCACGATCCCTATAACGATCAGAGTTTTCTGCACGCACCTTTTCCGTCTGAGCGGTATTATGCTCTATTATCGGCACTGGACAGGTCCGGGTAAATCAGTTCAATGCCGTATTCGGCGTCGATGAATGCTGTATACTACCCGGTTGTAATCCCGGCCGGGACCAGGGCTTTAGAACTTTTGGGAGTAGGGTGTCAATCTTTCAGAAATGGAGGCTTCAATCTATGCAAGTGTTTCCGATGCCACCAAAAAGCAAAGGCAAGCGATGTGGGGGAGACATCCTTCCACACCGAGTACGGTGTCAGTACAGGTTGCCTGAGCGCAAAATACATGTTTCACCCCATTTTTTTCTCCATTTGGATCGCTTATTAGAGAGAAAAGAAAATGGCAGACTGGATGGCGAAAGCAAACGGTGTGCTTTTTTCGAAAGGAAACAGGCCCCTGCAATCACTCGGTGAATGCAGGATGATGGTAGAACCATGAAACATAGGAGGGATTGACATGGTGGACACAGAAACAACAATGGAAGGTGTAGCACGAGCAAAACCTGTTCCGGAGGCCAGAACAAGCGCGGTCGCTTCATTGGCAGAAAACTTGGCGGGAGGCGGTGCCATAGCTCTCTCAATCATCGGATTGGCGGGTATCGCTCCCAGGTTTGTGGCGGCCATAGCGGTCATTGCGGTTGGTGCCGCACTGTTGTTCGAAGGAGGGGCTATCGCCTCCAGGCTGAGAAGGATCCTGCGAGAGAAAAGCAGGGCCGGCATCGACGCCGCGGAATTTGGAGGAGGGATCAGCACAGAATTCTTTGGAGGAGCTGCGGGTTTGGTCCTCGGCATCCTCGCTATTGTAGATGTGGTTCATATACACCTGATACCCTTTGCGATCGTTGTCTTCGGCGCTTCAATTTTGAGGGGAAGCCGAACAGTGGCTCGTATGAACGCCCAACTGGTTGAGAACTTGGAGGAGAGCCCGGAAGCAAAAAGTGTGGCTAACGAGCTCATCTCGTCCTCTGAAGGCGTCCAGGTACTTATCGGTCTGGCCGCCTTTACGCTGGGGATAATTGCGGTTATCGGGATCGAACCTCTGGTTTTAAGCCTGGTGGCCCTGCTGATCATCGGTTTTTCAAATCTTGTTGGCGGCAAGGCGGTTAACGAGAAAATTTTAAGTGTCTCATCAGTGAAGACCTGAGAGGAGGACAGTCTTCTTCCCTTCCAGCCCTCCCGGGGGGCGTCCGGAAGCGAAACGCACCCCGGAGGGAAACCCTCGCGGTATGCTCTTCTTCGCAGCCATGCCCCATGATTGTGCTTTCTTTGGAACTCCGAGAGTTTCTTGTTTGATCAGACTTGCCGCTGAACGGCAAGCGGCTGGGCCGGCAAGAATCCTATCGTGGACAGGCCTGGAGCGGGGTGTTTGACAAAGAAAATTTGGGATATAAATTTTCGTAGAGATGAAAAGAAGGCTTCGGGAACCAGGCCTTCATTAAAGAGGGTCTGATACCGAGGACATAATTCTATGCTTGTAGGGAGGATATGATGGCAGGAAATTTCATGGCCGTTTTCGGCTTGATAACACTATTGACGCTTTCTCTTTTGGTCGTCTTTTTTATTCAAGGCCTTCTTGTGAGAAGGGCCGCTTTTCAGGTCGTTCGTATATTCCGGGAAAACCAGTCCTTATGTTCCCAATGGCCCAAAAGGGTTGAGGAACTTGGACTGCAATCTCTGGGATTTATAGACAGAATGTTCAAACCGAGAGATTATAAGCCCTATGCTCTTCAGGCACTGATAAGTGCAGGGACTGTCCGTGTCAGGGATGACGGAAGGGTGTGCCTGTTGGAAGATAAAGAGGCCTAAACCCTTGCGGATAACCGGAGGTCTAGTTGCACCTGGCCGCTACGTCAGGGTGTTTTGGCTTCGAGGAGTTGTGTGTGGGTCTCAGACCAGGGGCTTCAGAAATCCACTTCTGCACTATAACGTCCCTGTTTGCTGGACATCCAAGCCCAGCTTTTTTTGATCAAGCCGTTCCCGCCTTTTAATCCACCACCAAATAGGGGATTTTAAAAACAGAAATACAGAAAAGACCCTATTCCTTTTCTTCCGTATTTGTTTTTTTCTATAAAGCGTGCTTTCCGGTTCATCCAGCGAATGAGTACGAACGGCAAGAAGGACGATCGACTCATCAGAAAAAGACGGTCCCAAAGAGTTTCCTAAGGACAAACATCGAAAGCATCGGGAGGTGGTCTGATGAAAAGACGAACAAAGCTTATTGTTTGGATAGTCGTTGCAGGCGTCATTGCTTTCCTGATTTTGCTGGCCGAAGTCACCGGGATTCTGGAAGAGTGGCTGTGGATGAAACACGTGGGATATGCTTCAATCTTCTGGGAGCTTCTTTCCATTAAGTGGGCTTTGTTCGGCATCGCCTTCGGGTGTGTGCTCCTGTGTTTCTGGATCAGCCTTCGGGCCGCTGCAAACAGGGCTCCAGCCACCGCCGCTGAGACTGAAAGAACAGGGACTCCCCAGGGCTTGACCTCGTTTCGGTCATTGTTGATCGCCATCGTGCCGGCCTTTATCTTCGCCCTTGTTTACTCCCCCCAGTGGGATACGTATCTTCGTTTCCGGTGGGGAGGGGCCTTCGGTGAAATAGACCCTGTTTTTCATCTTGATCTCGGCTTTTACCTCTTCCGACTCCCTTTCTACCAGCTTATTCAGGGCGGTATCACGTGGCTGTCATTCTTCCTGCTCCTGTTAACGGCGGGAGCCTATATTTACCTCGGGGCGGTTCAGGTTGCGGAAGGGGGGCAGAAACTCTACGTGCGCCGCCGATGGCCCATGATCATTCATTTGTCCATCATTTTCCTCCCCTTTGTTTTCAGCCTGGGATGGGGATTTTATCTGGACCGTTACGAATTGCTCACTTCCTCCCGGGGTGTTGTATACGGAATAGGATATACGGACGATCATGTCACGCTCTTCACATTGTGGATCATGCTGTTCGCGTCTCCGGCATTGGGCGTCTATGTATTGATCAGCTTGTTGGCCAGGCGCTTCAAAACGATGCTCATAGGAGTGGGCGCGTATTTTGTTCTCTATCTCGTGGTCATCAGCATCTTACCGGCCCTGGTGCAGAAGTACAAAGTGGAGCCGAGCGAACTGGAGTTGGAAACGCCTTACTTGAAGACCAACATCCAGCTAACCCGGAAGGCCTTCAACCTCGACAAGATCACGGAAAAGGCCTATCCCTCCCTCATGGATCTCACGTCTGAGGATATTCCAAAAAACCAGGAGACCATCAACAACATCCGCCTGTGGGATTATCGGCCTATCCTGGAAACCTATCGCCAGACACAGGAATTCCGTCTCTATTATCAGTTCTACGATGTGGACGTGGACCGCTACCACACTGAGGACGGCTATCACCAGGTTATGCTTTCCGCTCGTGAGCTGGCTCCCGAACTGCCTGTAAAAGCGAGAACGTGGGTGAACGAGCGACTCCAGTTCACTCATGGCTATGGCCTGGTGATGAACTTTGTGTCCAAAAAAGCGCCGGAGGGATTTCCTCAATACATCATCGAAAACATTCCTCCCGTATCTCTTTATGACCTGAAAGTCAGCCGGCCGGACATCTACTATGGGGAAAAGATGCCCGGATATCGAATCGTTGCCACCAAGGTGAAGGAACTCGACTATCCGAAAGGCAACGAGAACGTCTACACAAGCTATGGCGGGCAAGGTGGAGTCCCTGTGGATACCTTCTGGAGGCGGCTCCTGTTTGCCTGGACCAAAGGGGATATCAATATTCTTCTCACCGGATACCTCGCCCCTGAGAGCCGGATCCAGTTCTGGAGAAGGGTCCAGGAAAGGGTGTCCCATATTGCGCCATTTCTCAAGCTGGACAACGACCCCTACCTTGTGCTGAGCGAAGGCAAGCTTTACTGGATACAGGATGCCTATACGGTTTCCGACCGCTTTCCTTATTCAGAACCTTACGGGAAATTTTTTCAAAAGCTCAATTACATTCGGAATTCAGTCAAAGTGGTGATCGACGCCTATGAAGGATCCGTGTTCTTCTATATCGCCGATCCGCACGATCCGGTGCTCGGCGTTTACAGGAAAGCTTTTCCGGGTGTTTTCAGAGAACTAAAGGAGTTGTCGGAAGATCTTCGAATACATCTCAGATACCCGCAGGATCTGTTTGACATTCAAGCAGACACGTATCGGACGTACCATATGGTTGATCCTCAGGTCTTCTACAACCAGGAGGATTTGTGGGCATTCCCGGAGGAGAAATACGCAGGAACATCCATAAGAATGGTCCCTTACTACATTCTCATGCGTCTTCCGGACACGGAAGAACTTCAATACCTCCTTATGACACCCTTTACACCGCAGAGCAGGGACAACATGATTGCATGGATGGCCGCCAAGTGTGATTTTCCCGAGTATGGGCAGCTCATCGTCTACCAGCTTCCAAAGGAGCGGCTGACTTTCGGCCCGATCCAGGTGGAGGCCATGATCGATCAGAATACCCTCATCTCGGAACAGCTTTCGCTTTGGGACCAAAGGGGGTCGAGAGTGATTCGGGGCAACCTTATCGTGATTCCCATTGAAAAGTCCTTTCTCTATGTGGAGCCTGTGTACCTCATTGCTGAAGGCACAAACATCCCTCAGCTCAAAAGGGTCATCGTCAGCTCAGGAAGCAAAGTGGTCATGGAGCCGACTCTGGATGAATCGCTCAAGGCGGTCTTCGGGGCCATTCCTGAAGCGGAAGCCGTGAAAGTGCCTGCCCGGCCCCAGCTCGAAGAGTTGACTCAGGCTCGGGAGAATATGAAGAAGGCGGAAGAGGCGATGAAGCAGGGGAACTGGGAAGATTTCGGGAAAGCCATGGAGAAACTCAGAAACAGCCTCGGCCCGCAACCTTCGAAATGAAGCCCGCGAATATCAATATTTTGCTCTCCTTAATAAGTTGTCAAGAGTTCTTGACAATTTGTTGAAAGAAGAAAGGGGGCCAAAAATGGAATGTCAAAGGATTACCAGGTTCTTTGTTTTGGTGTTGTTCGTAGCGGCCGTTTCAGGTTGCTCTTACTCTTACCCCATCTCCAAACAGTTGCGACAGGAAGCAAGAAAGGATCTGACCTTTTCCATGGTGCTCAAGGACCCTACAGCCTACACCGGTTCTATTGTTCTGTGGGGAGGTTCTATCATCGAAACAGTCGCTTTGACGGAGGGCTCCGAGATCTTTGTCCTGCAAACTCCGCTGGACCAAATGGAATCGCCGGAAGCGTCAAGGTACTCTCAGGGACGCTTCATCGCCAAGAGCTCAAGCTTCCTGGACCCCGAGATTTACAAAAACGGCAGAAGAATTACTTTGGCAGGAGAAGTCATAGGGAAAGAAACTCGTTCCCTAGGCAAATCACAGTACACTTACCCAGTGGTCGCGCTCAAACAACTTTACCTCTGGAGGAGAACTAACACCTATGTGTATCCGTACCCATACTTTGGTTGGTACTATGGCCCCGGTTGGGGCTGGGGCTGGGATTGGTACGGCCCTGATCCTTACAGGCCTTACTGGGACTGAGACCAAGAGGCCGACGACTGAACCCGCCTTTTCTTTCTTGCTGAAGCCATGGTGGCGAAAAAAAGCCAGTCTTGTCCAAAAATTGATTGTCGTTTCCCAGAGTTTTGACGAAGATCTTTGTTAGAGCATTGCCAAACAAGACTTCCCCGTTTTGTAAAGGGGGGCTCGCTTTTTCCTGGAAAAAAACAAAACCTCACCTCTTGCCTCGAGCCCGCCTTGAACAACATCAGATAGTTACGTGTCCCCGCGCAGAATTTTGGATTGGGAGGAAGCAATGTCAAAGGCGGTATTTTTAATCAGGCGACGGACCCAGGGTGACTTGCACAAAGTCCTCGGTCCGTATCCATTTGGAGAAAGCCTCCTTTACCTGGAGGGACGTGGTTTCCAGGTAGTGCTTCGCAGCTCGCGTGGATTCACCCAGGGGCAGACCTTCCAGAGAATAATGGAGCAGCTTGCCCGCAATGTTTTGTGTGCTCGATTCAGAGAGGGGAATTCCCCGGACCAGGATTGTTTTGGCCTGCTTCAGCTCGTCACGCGTGACCAAAGAGATCTGCATATTCCGCAGGTCCTGTTCCACGATGGTCCGTGCCTTTGAGACGTTCGGCGGGTCACAGGCATAGACTACCTCGAAATTCCCCCTCGTCTTTTTCACGTCAAGCGCTGATTCGACCATGTAGACAAGCCCGGTCTTTTCTCTAAGGTCCCGGTAGAGCCGGGTGGCATAAAAGGCCCCGGAGAGCACGTGGTTGCCCACCTGGAGCGTGTAGTAGTCAGGATTGGATCGGGTCAACCCAAGTGTTTGGGCGAGGACCACCATGTCCTGGACCCGGGTGGAATCCGGCACAGCGGTTGTGGCTGCCTTGTTCAAGGGCACGGAAGGAAGTTCGGTGGCCGGCTTCTCACCGGTACTTTTCCATTCGAGGAAGTATTTCTCGATGGTCGCTTTTGCCTTTTCCGGCGTGACATTTCCGATCACGACGATGGTTGTCAGGTCGGGCCGGAAGACCTTTCGATAGTAGTCCCCCACATCCACGAGGGTCAGAGAGGTCACGCTCTCCGGGGTGGGCTGTCTCAGGGTTGGGTCCTTTTCCGGATAGAGGCCTTTAAGCAGGGCGCGTCTAAAAAGATGGTCAGGACTTTTCAACTGGCCCGCAACCATGCTGATGGTTTCTTCTTTGACGATCTTGAATGCAGGACCAGGCAGGGCCGGGTGGAGGAGGTTATCGGCCAAAAGCTGCACGCCGCGGTCGAAATGCTGGTCCAGCACCTCCAGGGAAAAACTCGTCCCCACAGAGGCTTGTGCACCGATATCGTCCAGGGCCTTCTGAAAGGCCAGGCGGTCAAGACTTGTTGTCCCGTAAGAAAACAGGGACTCCAGAACATCGTCCACCCCTTCTTTCCCTTTGGGCGTTTCCAGATCCGAGTTGTTCTTCACCCGGCCGTAGACGCCGACCGTCGGGCTGATGGTCACCTGCTGCACGATGAGGCGCAGGCCGTTGGAGAGCTTCATGTCTGTTGGGTTTATCCGGGATTTGGGCATTGACGGGAGTTCCGTGGCCTTCTTGGCCCATTCGGGCAGGGACACGGCTTCCGCCTGTTTCGGGGCGAAGTTCTCTCTGCCC
>JARRRH010000026.1:0-16768 GCA_037380925.1 Deltaproteobacteria bacterium
CTTTGCCGTCTTTCTCCACGCTGGCTACCATGCCTTCAGCACGTCTCATATTTTCTCTCCTGTTCCTTCAATGACTGCCTTTTTACTTCTAAGCCTCTGAATTAACTACAGCTTCACTTTAATTGACCCAAAAACAGTCCCTTCATTCAAAGCCTTAACATGTCTCATGTGCCCTTGTTACTAAAATAAAGCCTTTTTCCCGCCGTTAAAGACCGGTTCGTCCGGCAAATGAGTACGAATGACAAGATGGACGATCGACTCATCAGAAAAGAAGGCCTCAAAGGGTTTTCTGAGTGACTGGCGGGAGCCTTGGAATCGAAGAAAACCCTTTGGGGCCATTTTCCGCAAACCACGGATGAAAGAGTTTTTGAAAAGATGCGTACTCATTTGCCGGATGAACCTAAAGGCCAAGCTTAGCGCATTTTGAAACCAAGATCTCGACTCATTCATTCCAGCCGTTCTCAGTAAGAAGCCTTTTCCCGCCCCCGAACGGCTCTTACCCAAAAGGCTTGACGGGGCAAAACAGGCTCTGCTAGAAATACCACCCATTCAAGAGAGACCTGAAACCAAATTACCTTTACGACATAGATGATCTCCCGCCCTTTCGATACGCCCTGGTTTACGGCCTCCAGTGGGCATTCATCATGTTTCCCACCCTGATCATTGCGGCCACACTGAGTGTGGGATCTCTTGGAACCGGTGAAGGCGATATTATCCGTTTCCTCCGCCTAACCCTTTTGACATCCGGCCTGTTCACCGTTGTCCAGACCATGTGGGGGCACAGATACCCCCTTCTTGAAGGACCCGCATCGGCGCTGTTGCTCGCTTTTGTTCTCCTGGCACCCAGGGGAGTTGCTGCCATCCAGGGAGGCATGATTCTGGGGGGCACACTCCTCGTTGCCATCGTTCTTTCCAGGCAGCTGAAAAGACTCATCCGACTCTTCACGCCCAATGTTGTGGGCGTCATATTAATGCTCATTGCACTCGGCCTCCTTCGTCCTTTGCTGAGATTCATGAGCGGTGAAGCCGGGACGAACACGAACGCAGAGGGGCAGACTTTCCTGATCAGCCTGATACTGGTGCTCTTCATCGCAGCCCTTTCGCATTGGCTTAAGGGTTTCTGGAAGACCCTTTCCATTCTTATCGGTATGATTTCGGGTTCCTTGGTGTTCCTCTTCTTGGGTCGTCTTCCCTGGGAGGAGCTTGTAACCGCCTCCTGGATTTCCTTTTCCACCCAATGGCTGGAGACGCTCCCCAGGTTTTCCTTGGCTGCTGCAGTAGCCTTTGCCTGCGCCTATCTTGCCGTTGTGGTCAACACCGTAGGCAGTCTTCAGGGCATTGCGGCCATTACGGAAAAAGGCCGGCTTCCCAAGGCAACCCAAAGGGGCGTGTTGGTCAGCGGCTTGGCGGGCATCTCCTGCGGATTTTTCGGTATCGTGGGAACTGTGAGCTACAGCATGAGCCCCGGGGTGGTCCTGGTGAATCGCGTTGCGAGCCGATATGCTGTGGCGTATTGCGGGGCGATCCTGCTTGTATCCGCTTTTCTTCCCAAACTGGCAGCATTGCTCGCTCTGGTCCCGGCTCCGGTGGTAGGAGCAGCTCTGTGCGTGGGACTCGGAGGCCAGGTGGGCGTTGGGATCTCTACTGTTGCCTCCCAACCGCTTGAATCTCGGGACTACTTTGTGGTGGGTTTGCCGGTTCTTTTGGGGACCTTGGTCGGATTCCTTCCCCAAGGCTTGCTTGACGCGCTCCCCGGATCCATTCAGCTTTTCGCGGGAAACAGCCTCATCACGGGGATTACGCTGGTGCTTGTTTTGGAGCATCTCCTGTTGCGAAAGAGGCCCTCTTCCGACACCTAGTCATCGACCGAACTTGAGAAGGGTGCATAACATGCCACTTTCAAGAGAAGAGATCAAAGCATTTATGAAACGCTGGGGTTCGGCCTGGGATAAATATGACCTGCAGGCCATTCTGGACATGTGTCATGGGGACATCCTGTTTGAGAATTGGACAGGGGCTTATGTGCGAGGCAAGGAAAACCTCCGAAAAGCCTGGACCTCCTGGTTTGCGGAACACGGCAATTTTCGTTTCACCGATGAGGATACCTTTATCGATGAAGTGGAACAAAAGGTGCTTTACCGCTGGCGACTGGATTGGCCTTGCATGGAAAAGGGCTATGAGGGTAAACCCGAAACCCGGCGCGGTGTTGATCTTCTCCACTTCAAGAACGGCAAAGTCATCGTGAAGTTGACTTACTCCAAGACCACCCTTGAAATTGAAGGCCACAGGGTCCGGCTGTCCCCCGAATCCCGGGATTAAAAATGACTCTCACGACCTTCAGGGTACCTTGTATGAAACTTCATGTCAAAATCGCTGCTTGATCAAACTCGGCTCGTCGCGGTTGGCACAAAGGTCGAATGCCAAAGCTCCAAGCTCAAATGCCAAATCAAACCCTAAGCCCCAATGCCAAATGTTTTGGATTTTGAGCTTTGAGATTTATTTGACATTGGGATTTTGGACTTTGTCATTGCCCAGGCTTTTATCAAAACTGAGGCCAAAGGTTTCTGTTCGATCAAACTGATTGCGCCGGTAGCTAGCGGCTAGGCTGACCTGCCCAAAACCTTCTGAAAAGAAGATCCTTCCACCTTGAAACCGGGATAACCCTATGGAGCGCATCAAGGGCGGAGCCGGTCAGGTGCTTTAAAGTGCTTGAAATTTTTCAACAATCATGGTTAAAATAATGATATTAAAACCGAATCATGGCGGTCTCCTAAAATACCGATGAAGTACACGGTAGAGTGGACCCCTACGGTCAAGCCCCTTGTTTTCTGGGTATCCGGGAGGACATTTCATGCAGAAGCTCTTGGAATTTATTGAAGAAATTCAATCTGACGAGCGATACAGCACCTTTGATGAAGCCGCCACAAGGCAAGGAATTGTATTAAAAATCCTCTCATTGCTGGAGTGGGATCCCTTCAACATCGATGAGATCCACCCGGAGTATGCCGTGGGAAACGGTAAAGTCGATTTCTCCTTGCGTCATAAGAATGCCGACAAGGCCTTTATTCTTGTTAGAAAGGGAGGCAAGGGTATTCAGAAACACCAAGAGGAGTTGATCGATTTGGCTGCCCAAAAGAGCGTTAAAATCGGAGCACTTACAGACGGCTCGATCTGGTGGTTTTTACTGCCCCTCCTGGGTGAGACCGTAGAAGAAAAAAACTTCCAAACCCTAGACCTGACCAAGAACAAAACCCGAGAAATCGCTCAAGGGCTCAATGATTTTCTCTCCAAGCAGAGCATCACCTCGGGAAGAGCCATCAAAGCCGCAGAAGAAATCTATTTGACAAAACAAAGAGAAATCATGCTCAAGGAGAATCTTCCAAAGGCATGGCGTAAGCTTGTGAGTGAGCCGGAGAAGTGGCTTGTTGAACTTGTCGGCGAGATGACAAAGAAAATGTGTGGGTATAAGCCTGACAGAGAAATCGTGGAAAAATTCATCGCCAACGAAGTGGACGCCAAGGCGGACATCTCCAGCATGCTTAAGCCGAGACCGGCTGCGCCAACTTCCGCTCCCCCGCCCCCAGCATCAAAGGAATCTGCAAGGCCTTTTGACTATACGGGAAAAACAATCACCTCCTTTTCCTTAAAGGGAAAAGCGCACGAAGTGAAATCATGGAAAGCCATGCTCCTCAAGCTCTGCGATATCATTTTTCCCAAACACAAGGAGGACTTGGACATTGTGCTCACCCTCTCCGAAGGGGACAGAGAATTTTTCAGTAAGAACCCTTACGAGTTTCTCACAGGGGAGAGGATCCCTGGTACGGATCTTTACGTAGACGTGAACCTGAAAGCCATGGAGGTTGTTGACCTTTCCAAGAAAATCCTGGCCCTCTTCGGATACGGTCCAAGCGACCTCTCCATCCAAATTAAATAGCCGTTGTAGAGTCATAAGCGGAAGCGCACGGCTTTCCGGATGAAAGCAGGTAAAAGGGACCTTGGGAGCCGGAAAGGACCATGTCGACCCATTTGAATGCGACGAAAAGTGCACGGAAAGACGCAAAAATGCACTGTTTTCTGTGCATTCGCACTCTCCTCTCTCAATCCGCACCTCCTTCTGCCGCGCCATCCCTTGCGTGCATCACTTTTTGCCTGATCGCTACTAAGCTATTGAATGCATTAATACAATCAATCTCATGGCCTAGCAAGGCGGCAAATCCATCATCACGCAGAAGTTTTTGCCGAGCCGTCCATCCCAGGGTTGGCACAAAAATGGCATATTTAATTCGAGGACGCCAAACACCAGGGTGCACGGCTCAAGGGCCAACAGCCTTTTTGACTCTTGACCAAGTATAGGATCCTTTGTGAATCGAAAGCTAAACCATAAACACTCAACCAAAAAAGTAAGGAACCTGAGCAGCTCTCCCCGCCAGTATCATCTCTCCGACTGGGTCAAACGCAGAGACGGCGAAAAATTCCAGCTTCTGGTGGAGAATTCGCCATTTGGCGTCTCCATCATCGATCCGCACGGGCGCTACAAGTACGTGAATCGCAAATTTCGGGACATGTTCGGATATAGCCTCAAGGATGTTCCTGACGGGCGCCAGTGGTTTCAAAAGGCCTATCCCGATGAAAGACTGAGGAATGAGGCTCTCTCTGCCTGGACTGAAGACCTCAGGAAAAATCAAGAGAGTGAAGGCTCTTCAAGAGTGTTCGAGGTGACGTGTAAAGATGGCACGAAGAACAGGTGAAGGGAAAAGACGAGAAAGCCTCCACCACTCTTGAACTCCGCCTTTTGGACAGGCAAAGACAGACCAAAGACATTCTCTTCAAGGTGAGCCCTATCCCGGGGACACAACAGCGTATCGGCTCTTTGATGGACATTACGGATCGCAAGCTTGCCGAGGAGGCGTTGCGAGAAAGCGAGGAAAGGTACAGGCAACTTGTCACCCATGCACCGGCGGGCATTTACGAAGTCGATTTTGTGAGCCAGAAATTCGTGACTGTCAATGATGTCATGTGTGAATACACCGGCTACACCCGGGATGAATTTCTCTGCTTAAGCCCCTTCGACATACTCACGGAAAAAAGCAAACAACAATTCATAGAAAGAATGAGCAGGGTTTTTGCCGGTGAAGCGGTTCCTGAGACCGTTGAATACAAGATCAGAGGGAAAGGGGATAAGGAATTCTGGGTGCTTCTGAATGCAAAGTACATCTATGAGAAAGGCCTGTGCAGAGGCGCTACCGTAGTGGTCTATGATATTACAAAGCGCAAACAGGCCGAGCTCGCGCTTCGACAATCCGAAGAGAAGTACCGTCTCCTGGTACACAATGCCAATGACGGTATATTTATTGCTCAAGATGAAAGGATAAAATTCCCCAACCCTCGCACCCAGGAGATTCTTGGATATTCTGCGGACGAACTGGCCGAGGTGCCTTACAAGGATCTCATTCATCCTGATGACAGGACCCTCCTTATTGAGCGAAGAAAAACCCCACATTGGGACGAGAACGCTTCGCGGACGTATGCGCTCAGAGTTATCACCAGGTCCGGGGAGCAACTCTGGGCCCAAATCAGTTCTGTGCCCATCACTTGGGAGGATCGCCCGGCTGCTCTCAATTTTGTCAGGGACATCACCTCACAGAAGAAAGCCGAAGAGGATTTGAAAAAGAGCCTGGAAAAATTGCGCAAGGTAACGGGTGCCACCATTCAGGCCATGGCGCAAACTGTGGAAGTTAGAGACCCTTATACTGCAGGTCACCAAAGGCGGGTAAGCGATCTTGCCCGGGCCATAGCCACCCACATGGGCCTTTCACCAGAACGGGTTGACGGCATTCGCATGGCCGGCGTCATCCACGATATCGGCAAAATATCCGTGCCCGCTGAAATATTAAGTAAACCCGGCGTGTTAACCGACTTGGAGTTCAGCCTTATCAAAACCCACTCCAGGGTGGGTTATGATATTCTGAAAGAGATCGAATTCCCTTGGGACATTGCTCAGATCGTGCTTCAACACCATGAGCGTTTAGATGGCTCCGGATACCCCCATGGGCTTTCCAGCCGAAACATTCTTTTGGACGCGAAGATCCTGGCTGTTGCCGATGTTGTGGAAGCCATGGCCTCCCACCGACCTTACCGGCCGGCCCTTGGAATCGATAAGGCCCTAAAGGAAATCTCAGACAGAAAAGGCCGTTTATACGATACCGGGGTTGTGGACACCTGCCTCCGGCTTTTTGAGGACCACGTCTTTGAATTTAGATAGGGATCGGATTAGGGAGACACCCCTTTTACGAATCGGGTTCATGAACAAGTTCGATCACCGTCACCTCAGGGCTCGCCAGGAAGCGGATGGGCGGTCCCCATGTCCCCGAACCACGACTGACGTAAAGAGAGGAGCCCTTCTCAAGACCCAGAAAACCGGCACCAATAGGGTAGAGGGCTTCCACCACCAGGCTCGCCGGAAATATCTGCCCTTTGTGCGCATGTCCCGAAAGCTGGAGGTCGAAAAGACCCACGGCATCCTGTGTGATGCGCGGCCTGTGCTTCAAAAGCAAGGTGAATCTTTTTCTGGGAAGAGAAGACAGCAAGTGCTTTTCCGAATTCAACGTCGCACCGCCGAAGCGGTTGCCTGTCGGGTCGTCAACACCGGCGATGTTGATGAGTCCTGGAATGACCCTCACTTCACCGCGCAGAAGTTGGAAACCAGATTTTTCGGTAAAATCCACGGAACGATCGATACCCGCATAGAATTCATGATTCCCGGTTACGGCGAATTTTCCATAGGGCGTATGCACGTCCCGGAGCATAGCCGCAAGGCCGGTCAGATCATCAATCTCGCCGTCCACAAGGTCGCCTGTTGAGACCAGGATGTCCGGTTTCTCAGCTTCCACCGCCTCTATGATTCTCCGAAGCCTTCCTTCTCGAACGATCAAGCCGAGATGGACATCCGAAATCTGGGCGATCTTGAGCCGGCCGATGCTTTCCGGAACCTTGGCTGTTTTAATGGTCACCCGTTCAGTCCGAATATGGACCGCTTCAAAAAGACCGTAAACGGTAATGAGCAAGGAAACCAGAAGAGCTGCGTAAAAGGAATACCGGGTCGAGGCGAAGAACCTTGCAAAATCCTGGTGAAACAAGAAGTCCCCAACATGCACGAGAAGTTTTCCCAGATCCATGGTGAGGGACACACAAACGAAAATCAAAAGGAGTCCCATCCAGATGTATGCAGCGTAAGCCAGGGCCCTCGGGACCGCCGAAGGCCCTATTCTTTCCAACACCCTCACGACTACGGGCAAGAAAATCATGACCAGCATAAACAGGATGATGGCAGTTGTCGTGCCCGCTCCTGGTGAGAACGCCCTTCGCACCTTGAGGAAGGCGTAGAAGTGAAAGAGGCCATACAAACAGGAAAAGACTGCCAAAAAAACAACCAATCGCAAGACCCTATCCTTTTCTGACAGGTTAAAAGGGGACTATCGTCTCATAGAAAGCGTTTAAGCCGGAATTGAAAAACAACATAATGCCCTTTCCCGGCGTTGCCACCCTTTTCTTTCCTTCTCATCCTGGGATCCACTCTCCGGATTACCTATTAAGGTTGAAACCAAAGGCGTATGCCACATTGGCTGTCACCGGCTCCCTCCTTGACTTTTGGCCCTCATCTGCTAAAAGAAAATCTGAATCCCACACTCCTGGTGGTTTGCAATCGTCAAAGGAGTTTTAGCAGAACCATGTTTCCCTGTATGGAGTTCGATGAGGAGGGCTTCCCGGTGCGCCCAATCTTTTCCTACGGCACCCTTCAGGTTCCCGATGTGATGAGGGCTGTCACCGGGCGGGAGTATGTGGGAGAAACGGCCAGGCTACCCGGCTATGCTATGTACCGAGTAAAAAACGCCGAATACCCCGGCATTCTGCTCCTGTCCGACAGTGAGACAGAGGGGACCTTATACTCGGGACCAAGTGAGGAGGATTTGAAGATACTGGATGCCTTTGAAGGAGACTTTTACATACGGCGCCTGGTGGAGGTTCGGCTTCAGGACGGCAGTTCAACCGAAGCCTGGGTCTACGTCATAAGGGAAGAGCACAAAGATGTGCTGTCCGACGAGCCGTGGCGCTTGGAGCAATTCCTGAATGAGGGCTTCAACGGGTTCATGAAGAGCTATGTACACGGTCGAAAGGCGGTGTATGCACCGGACGAGCAGCAAGATTGACCCCTTCCTTAAATTCCGGGACCATAGTGTCACTTCCTCCTCTCCCGCCTTCGTCAGCCGCCGAAAGAGGTTCGGCGCACAAGCCCGGCCCCCGCTTTCTGAAGGAGACGTTTGCCGATCTCTAGATTCGGGGGCGCCGGTTATACCCCCAGCTGTTCAGTGACATATTCCAGGCCGAGCTCCACCAGTTTCTTCCGGGTGGGAATGCCGGTGTCCCGATCCCAGCCCCGGGCCTCGTAATATTCATCCAGCATTTGATCCAGATCGTTTTGGCTGATGACATAGCCTTTGGAGGCTCCGGCCTGCAGAGGTTCAGTCATGAGCCTCCGGGGCAGGGTGTCGTCGGCCCGGGTAAATCCCTCCCGCACATTGAATGCTTTCGCCAGGTTGTTGATGCGCTCACCTACCCTCGCAATTTCCTCCGGTGCATAAACGAGACCAGTCACCGCTTCCATCAGAGCGGCCGTGTTTTCAGTCGCCATGTGGGCCACGGCCATATCCAGCAGAAAAACGCACATGGTGGGGCAATCGGCTGTGGCGGTGCGCACGTCCTGGTTCCATTTGGTGAGTTTGCCTTTATCCTCTGTGGTCAACCGGTCCACCGCTTGGGGGATTGGATCTCCGAAAATTTCCTGGAAGGCGTAGCCGCGGTTATGGTCTGCCCCTGTGTAAGAAGTGGCATAATTCAGACCATGGGCCTTGGCACCCCGCACGTCATATCCGGGAAGCTCCAGGCCCTTTACATGCAAGGCGCACGCCTCGGCACCCTGGTTGATCTTCTGGGCCGCAATCCGGACCCCATCGGCCAGCAGAGCACCTATACCCTCCCGCCGAGCGATCAATCCCAGAAGTGTCACCATGGCCTCATGGTTGCCGAATTTGAGTTCGATTCCGCCGGTATCGTGGGGCCCAATGATCCCCTTTTCATACAATTCCATGGCAAAGCCGATCACCACCCCGGCTGAGATAGTGTCCAATCCCAGTTCATCCGACATCCGATCGGCTGCAATAATGGCGTCCATGTCATCGACCCCGGTTTCACCGCCGAAAGAGTAAAGGGTTTCGAACTCCGGCCCCTCGGCCATCACGCCGGCATAGGGACCGGTGCGCGCAATTTTGAGCTGGCTGCAGCCCACCGGACATCCATAACAGGCCTGGCTGCCCACGTTGCGGCTTTGAAGGGCTTCCACCCCAATTTCCTCCACCGGCGTGAATTCACCGGTGGCGGTCCAGTTTTTCGCAGGGAATATCCCCAAGGCGCAGGTGTTGTCCACATTGGAGGGTGTCCCTGTTTTGGCGAATTCCGGATACAGAACCGGGCTGGCCTTCATGGCCTTGGCCATGGCGTCCCTGGCCGCTTTGAGTTTTTCCCTTGAGAACACCGCAACGGGGGTGCGGCCACGGACGGCAACAGCCTTCAGATTCTTTGACCCCATGACCGCCCCTAGCCCTTTGCGTCCGAAGGCACGCATCTCGTTGATAATACATGCTATTTTACATAGATTTTCGCCGGCAGGCCCAATACAGGCTATCCGTACATTTTGGTCCTTTAATTCATTTTTGATAATTTGCTGGCAGTCCGAGGTTTTCATTCCCCAGACTTTCTTTGCGGAGCGGAAATGGGTTTTGCCGTCATTAATCCAGATATAGGTGGGTTTTGCGGCCCGGCCTTCGATAATTAAGGCGTCGTACCCGGCAAATTTCAACTCCACCGGAAAATGACCTCCGCTCAAAGACATGCCCACCGCGCCGGTCAAGGGCGATTTGGCCGTAACCGCCATGCGGCTGGCACACGGAATGGAAGTCCCCGAGAAAGGTCCGCTGGCAAAAATCAGTTTATTTCCCGGTCCCAGTGGATCGGCCCCAGGATTAACCTCGTCAAAGAGATACTTAATACCAAATCCCGCTCCACCGATATAATCGCGAGCCATTTCCAGGGGCAGCGGCTCTTCCGCTGCAGTCTGCTCGCTCAAATTGACCCGCAAAATTTTTCCCGTATATCCTCCTTGGTACATGGCGCTCCTTCTTTTAATGGCCGGGTTTCAGCCCGGCCCGGTTGATGTTAGCCTGATCTTCGCTGCAGTTCGGGCAAGGGGATCAGTTTGGCCACGCCTATTAATGCAAATAAGTACTGGTCCGGGTAGAATGCGCCTCGTTGAAGCCCCTCATTTTGTGATTATTATTCCTCAGGAGTCCTTTGTCAATAAACCTACCTTTCCTCGTCGCTTGCGTCGATCCGAGAGCACTTCGGGGAAAGCGGCGCACAGTCGCACATATGAAAGGAGTTTACCATGGCTGACATGCAGGCAGTGAGGTTACATTCCTACGGTGGAACAGAGGTCCTGGTCTTGGAAGAAGCGCCGCGTCCGCAACCCGGCGCCGGCGAGGTGCTGGTTCGGGTCCATGCTGCCGGAGTCAACCCCTTGGATTGGAAAGCGCGTGCCGGCCATGTTAAGGGGTGGCTGCAGCACCGGCTGCCTTTGATCCCGGGCTGGGATGTGTCCGGGGTTGTGGAGTCGGTGGGGCCTGAAGTTAAGGGTTTCAAGATCGGGGATGCGGTCTACGGCATGTTGGATTTTAGGCGCAACGGCGCGTATGCAGAGTATGTAGTCGCACGCAGCTCAGACCTGGCGTTTAAGCCAAACTCCATTGACCATATCCAGGCAGGTGCAGTGCCCCTGACCTCACTGACGGCTTGGCAATCCCTGTTTGAGGTAGCCTGTCTCAAATCCGAACAAACCGTGCTCATCCATGGAGCGGCAGGCGGGGTGGGTCACTTTGCAGTCCAGTTCGCCAAATGGAAAGGGGCCAAGGTCATTGGCACGGCCTCCGCCGGTAATCAGGTTTTCTTGCGGGAACTGGGCGCCGATGAGGTGATCGATTATCGCACCACCAAATTCGAAGAAGCAGTACGCGATGTTGATATGGTGCTTGACACCATCGGCGGCGACACTCAACAGCGTTCCTGGCGGGTCCTGAAAAAGGGTGGAGTTCTTGTCGCCACACTGGGCGTTTCCTCCCCGGAGGCAGCCCACCAACATGGCGTGCGGGGTGAGGGGATTACGGTTCATCCCGATGCCATACAACTCGCCCAAATCGCCGTCCTAATCGACGCCGGAAACTTGAAGCCTGCAGTCACTACCATTCTGCCGCTAGCGAAGGCGGCGCAGGCCCAGGAATTGAGCCAGACCGGTCACGTGAGAGGGAAAATCGTTCTTCAGGTGTCTGGTTGACTTGTGGCAATGTCATTGGCCATCCTCTTGTATCCCCCACGGCGAGTGATTAGTTTAAAGCCAATACAATCGTGAATTTTTGACGGGGTGAAAGGAGGTGTCACTTATGAACCGCGAAGAAGTATACAAAGATATAGAAGGGATGTTTGGTTTCGTTCCAAGCTTTTTTAAGGCTGTCCCTGATTCCTCCTTGGAGCTTGAATGGCAGCTCATGAAACGGGTACAGTTTGACGAAGGTCCCATCCCTAATAAATATAGAGAATTGATTGGGGTTGCCGTAGCCGCGGCGACAAGGTGCCGCTATTGCTCCTTTTTTCATACGGAGGCGGCAAAATTGAATGGAGCGACCGATGCGGAAATTGAAGACGCTGTGCATTTTGCCAAATCAAGTGTTGGATGGAGCGCCTATGTCAATGGCCTACAGGTCGACTACAATGAATTCAAGGAAGAGATGAAGCGGGCCGCTGATTACATTCGTTCAAAACAGGGTACCGAAAAAGAGCTGAAGTGCAGAGACGTCGGGCCGGATTGTGATTATGTGATTCGTGGCAAGACGGAAGATGAGATATTCATAAAGGTTGCAGAACACGCTAAAATGGCACATCATATGAGCGAACTCCCACCCGAAGTGATTGAAAAAGCGCGCGCTGCGATTCATACTGTAAGGACATAACTCAAACAAAGTAGCCATGGGTCAGGCCTGTTAGTCACGAAAGGAAGATAAAGACTAACGCCTGGCCCGTTATGCCCTCGTGGGGCGCCCTGAAGATTCTTGGAAATTTATTTGTGGAAGCTGGGACTTGGGCAAAAACACGGAAAATACGGAGCCTTTGCCGAGTTCACTTTCCACTCTGACCTCTCCTCCATGCCCTTCAACAATGGCTTTGACCCCTGCCAGGCCTAAACCAAAGCCTTCCTCTTTTTTCCCCGCCCCTTCCCCTCTGTGGAAGGCGTCAAATATGCCAGGAAAATCAAGAGGATCAATGCCTATACCCTCATCTTTTATCTCTACAACCACCGGTTTATCCGTTTCCTTTGTGGATATGGTGATGGTTCCCTTTGCTTTAGAATACTTGATCGCATTGTCCAGCAGATTACTAAATGCTCTTCGAAGCCTTTGGGAATCCGCCTCTATGATGGGAAGCGGCTCTCCCAGGTGCAACTCCAGTTGGAGACCTCGCTCATGGACCCGCTGTTGATAGACTTCATAAACTTCCTGGACCTCCTTATCGAGCGAAACGGCGCTGAGGTTCAGTTTTAACTCTCCGGCTTGCAATCGGGAAAGCTCCAAAAAATCGCTGATCAAAGATTCCAACCTCGTGGCTTCTTCTTCTATGATACGCAGGTACTCCGCTTGCTTTTTCGTTGTTTCGCCCATGTGTTTCAGCAGCCGATGAGCAAAACCATGGATGCTAATAACAGGGGATTTCATGTCATGTGCAACCACTGAGATGAAGTTGTTTCTCTGTCTCTCAAGGTCCTTCTGATAGCTAATATCCTGAAACGCCTCTACGCCGCCGATGAGATTCCCGTGGTCATCAAACAATCCGGACGTGCGCATACGGACTGGTATGGGCTTTCCCGATTTGGTCCGCACAGTTGTCTCCAAGCTTACCATGGGTTGTTCCCGTCCCAGCACTGTTCTCAGAGGGCACCGAAGGTCACACATGCCGCCATGCAGAATATCCCCGCAAAAATGTCCTAAGGCCTCCTTCTCTGAAAAGCCTGTTATCTCTGTGGCCCAGGGATTGAATCCCGTAATGTGCAGATGGGAATCCACTGTCAGCACGCCCACAGGGAGGTGCCTAATGACAAAGGTAAAAAACGCTAGATCGTTGACCCTTTTTCCCTTTTGCGTGTTCGAATCTCGGTTTTCCCTGTGGCTTCCCATCTGCATTTCCTATCCTTTCCCTTCCCCGTGCCCGCATCCTTAAGCAACACAGTCAGCTTTCAAAACGTCACCATCCGAGCAAGTACAGCACCAAGCCTAGTCCAAGGGCAATAGCCAAGTTGAAAATCTTGATGAGTGCGGCATCCTTCAACGTGTAGGATAACAACGGGAGCATGCCATGCCCGTCCTGGACAATTGAACCCGCAAGCAACACAGACAAGGGAACAAGCCCATTGGCAAAGAGAACTACGAATATGAGGTGGGGACCTGATTCAGGAATGATGCCCACCAGGGCGGCGATGAGGAGCACCCAGACCATATGGGCACGTACAAAGGATTCCAGGTTCCAATGCTTCAAGCCCAAATCAACAGCTAGCAGGGCCCCAAACGTCCAGAGGAAAACCCGCCACAGGTGCTTCTTGACAATATGGTCCCAAATGTGCTCCCTGAGATAGTGTTCCGGCACTGTGGTGGCAATGAAGAAGGCTATTGGAAGCAACGAAATAAGGATGATTCTTTGCCAGTTCCACTGGGCCGGGCCAAGAATACCTATAAATATACCTACGGCAAACACGAGCAAAAGGAGCAATACGGAGAGACGAGGCACGGATATGCATTTTAGCTGGGGCCCTATCTCCTCTCGATTAAAACAGGGGTACTCGAGGACATCTTCTCTGTGAACCTGCTGCAGTTGACACGCTTCACAGGCTTTGATCTCGAGTGTATCGGCCACTTTGTCTACCAGCCAGCCGGAACCCACGGCCACAAGGAAAAGTATTCCAAAAATCAAAAGGGCTTTATCTGGGACCATGGCCAGCATAACAAACGATTCGTCACCGCTGGTGGCAATCATCCCCGCAGTGATAGCGCCCAATGAGAGCAGGCCATGAACATAAAATGAAACATTCAGAAAGGCGCCCAGGCACCCCGGCGTTGCTCCGAGAAAAGAAGCCACAAAGTATTGGCGCCACTGGCCGCCCTTTACTGCAACAGCGAGCCTCCCTCCGCTCCATACGTTGATATAATCAATCATCACCATCATCACAAAAACAAAGAAGGTGATGATCAGAGCGTGTCTTAATACTTGGATGGCCAGCATCTGCCGAACAGCTTTCCTCGATTTCTAAACTTCTAGGGAGCTTCCCATGCTGAAGCTTAGAGACGCGGGTCAATATGACCCGGTCCTCCGCACTCCGGCGTGTAGCAGGTACTATTGAGAAAAGCGCATTTTTCTTTGCATTCAGGGCAGACATCCGGCGGCTTGGCAGCGGTGATGGTAAACCCGCAATGGGAACATTTCCAGTAGGTCAGCCCGCACTGCGGACATATGTCGCCCTCAAACCTACCATCAGCTGTGTAGCCGCATCGTGCACAGACCCATTTTTCTCGCTTTTTTTCCATTTCATCTTTCCTGTTTCTCGTTCTTTTCGATGAGGCGGGACAGAGCCTCTTCAAACGTCTTGACTGTGAATGGCTTGTCAATGAAACCCTGTACTCCCAAACTGGAGGCCTTTGAAAAAACCTCTCCGCTTCCATAGGCTGTGATGAGGAGCGTCAAAGCATTCGGATGAGAGTCCTTAATCCTGTCTAGGAATTCGAGGCCGTCCATGCCCGGTAACCGATAATCGACAATGATCACATCATAGTGCTGTCTTTTAAGTTTCTCCATGCCCTCTTCAGCTGTCTCCACAGCCAGCAGATCACATCCCTCGCCTTCAACTACTCAGCATGAAGTATGCCAACATAGTGCCATTTTGACTAAATACTCTGAATGCAGACACTTAGCAGTGCCGGCCTCTCCACACCCCTTTTGTAGCCGACCCAATTTAGAAAAGTCTCGAAATCTCGTTTCGCAAAAGTTCTAAATCCAAAAGACGCATCAAATCAGGGCGGACAGCAGGGGGTGTCTCAGTGGATGATGGCTTGGCGGAAAAGGCCACGCCGGTTCTGAGAAGCTTTGACTTTTGTTCTTTTTCGAATAATATGGATAAGTAACAGCATGTTGGACTGGCTATTTCCTTCATTCCTGATGCTACGGTCATTCAGTGCCAGGATGCTTGCCGTTTTGGGCGCTTGGAGGATAGTTACATGGACGAAAAGCTGAGCTACGAGCAATTGGCGCAAAGGGTTAAGGAGTACGAGAAAGTCGTTGGAGACTTGAGGAGTTCGGGGAAGAGGGCCAATCGCCTCAACTTGATCATGAGAACCATCCTAAATGTCAACCAGTTGCTGGCCAAGGAAAAAGACGGCACCCGATTGCTCCAGGGCATCTGCGACAACCTTGTCGAGAATCGAGGATATTACAATGCATGGGTAGCCACGTTGGATGGATCCGGAAGATTGCTGACAAGTGCCGAATCCGGACTGGGTGATGAGTTTTTCCCTTTAGCCAAACAATTAAAGCGGGGGGAGATGACCCAATGCGGCCGGAAAGCACTGACTAGACCGGGACTCGTTCTGACCCGGGCCCCGCTTTCCGAGTGCCCAGACTGCCCCTTGTCAAAAAAATATGCCGGTCGAAGTGCGGTCACTGTCCGGTTGGAGCACGACGGAAAAATTTACGGCATTCTATCCGTCTCAATCCCCATAGAGGTTGCAACGGACCAGGAAGAACACGGCCTCCTGGAAGAGGTCTCAGGGGATATTGCGTTTGGTTTGCATACCTTGGAGCTGGAAGAAGAGCACTACAAGGCGGATGAAGCGCTACGAGAAAGCGAGAAACGGTTCCGCGATTTGATTGAAAATTCGCTGGTTGGGATTTGTATCATCCAGGATAGTCACGTCATTTATCAGAATCCGGAGCAAGAAAGACTCCTCGGGCCTTTGCCAAGGCCGCCTAAACTGACAGAGATTGAATACATCCACCCGGATGACGTTCAGAAGGTGAAGGAATTTTATGAAGATATCAGTTGCGGAAGGGCTCATACCCGAGAAACGGAATTCCGGTTCTATCCGGTGGATCGCGCCGGTAACAGATTCAACATGAAATGGGTCCACTGCCGTGCAAGCGCATTCGACTATTGGGGAAAAGAGGCCATTTTGATCAACATGATGGATGTGACCCGCGCCAAGGAGCTGGAACATTTCTTAAGGATCCAGGACAAGATGTCCTCTCTGGGGCGAGTGGCTGCGGGCATTGCCCATGAAATACGAAATCCCCTTTCGGGCATCAACATCTACCTAAACACTTTGGAGAAGGTCTATGACCGGGAAGACAGCCTGGAAAAAGTGAAACAAATTATCAAGCAACTCCAGTCCGCTTCGAGTAAGATTGAGTCTGTCATCAGGAGGGTCATGGACTTTTCCAAGCCCGGTGAACCCACATTTGTTTCCACAAACCTAAATAGACCCATTGAGGAAGCTATTAACCTTTCTTCGGTGGCTCTGCGTAAAAGAGGCATTAAGCTTGAAAAAATCTTGGCCGAGCCTATGTCAAC